>JAUWBX010000228.1 GCA_030609625.1 Phycisphaerae bacterium | reverse complement strand
CCGAAGCTCTCCGGCCAGTCCGTAATATCAAAATTGCGCTGCTCCAAAACCACCTGTCCTATTACGCCACTGTCGCTTGACATGCCGCCGGCAAACATTAGCGAGCCTGTTTGGCCCTCTGTTATATCCACTTTTATGTCCTTGCGGTCATCAACTCCGTTGCCCGGCGAAACAGACTTGATAATTACCTCCTCGGACAATGTCATCCTTTGCACATATTGTTCCAGTTTGCCGTTCCCCTGCCTGGGAGCTAAATCGGAGTTGTACAATTGACCCGGCGCAAAACCATACTCGTCCAGAACACGCCGGACGACCTTGTCCTGCGTCTGCTCATTGCCGGTTATGTCAATACGCCCGATCCGAAACTGTCTGCCCTCAACTACATTAAATTCAATATCGACAACATTAACATCCAGAACAAGCCTCTGCTCAACCACCGCATCCACAAAGCCGCTCTCATGATAAAGCTTGAGAATCTCCTTGGCGTGTGAATCAGCCCTTCGCTTATGATAAACTTGTCCTTGCTCTAACTGTAATCCTTCCAGCAGCCTTTGGGCATCGAAGTGTTTATTACCGGTAAGAGAAATTTCCCTAACAGTATAGGTCGGCCCCTCATCAATTTCAAAAGTGATATGTACCTTTTTCCTGCCGCCGGTAAATTCTTTTTTTGCTGTTATATTGTAATCGAGAAAACCCCTTTCATAGTAGATATTTTGGAGCCTTGCCACGTCCTCAGCCGGCACCTCTTCGATATAGTAGCCCGACCAAAAAACCCACTTCTTCACCTTCGTCTTTATGGCATTTTTAAGTGCTGAGGTCTTTATGGAATCGTTGCCGCTGAAATTCACCGACGCGATCTTGACCCTCGGCCCCTCGCCAATTGTATAGACCACCTGACCTTGCTCTAACTTATCACTATCCAGCGTTACTTCAACAAAGGCAAAACCCTTTTTTCGATAAAATTCAGCAATGGTTCTTCTGTATGCTTCAGCCAGAATCGGGTCAAGATAGTCACCTACCTCGAAGTCAACTCTCTTCTCCAGGTTCTTGTCCTTAAACGCCCGGTTATTCACAAAATCAATCGATTTGATAACGTTTCTGCTGCCGTCATCTATGGCAGGTTTCTTTATTTCATTGTTCTTTTTTTGGTCCCCAAGAAATGCACAACCTGAGCCTAAGCTCAAAAGCACAATCAATATAAGCCAGAGAACAGAGGACAGAGCACAGAGGACAGAGGGCAGAGGACTTCTGACTTCTGTTTTCTGATTTCTGACTTCTGTTTTCTGTTTTCTGACTTCTGTCATCTGACTTCTGTTTTCTGACATCTGACTTCTGACTTCTGACATCTGACTTCTGACTTCTGTCATCTGACTTCTGACATCTGACATCTGACATCTGACTTCTGTTTTCTGACATCTGGCTTCTGACATTAAAATGGCACCCCTTCACCGGTCTGCCCCTCGGCGGTTCCTACACGAGAAGCATTTTCAAACCGCGTAATTTTTTCCCTGAATGTCAGTTTTACAGTTCCGGTCGGGCCGTTACGCTGCTTGGCTATTATCAGCTCGGCCGTATTGGTCGGCTCATAATCTTCCTTTGCGCGATTGTAATAATCCTCGCGGTGCAGCAGCATCACAACATCGGCATCCTGCTCGATACTTCCGCTCTCACGCAAATCACTCATCCTCGGTATGTGCCCTTCTCTGCCCTCAGGAGACCGATTCAACTGGCTCAAAACCACAACAGGGACGTTCAGCTCCCTCGCTAAGGCCTTGATATATCTTGAAATTGTAGTGATTTCCTGCTGACGTGATTCAACCCGCTTGGTACCTAAGTGCATCAACTGCAAATAATCTACTATAATGCAGCGTATATGATGTCGGCTCTTGAGCCTTCTTGCCTTGGCGCGAAGCTCCAGTGGCGTAAGACTCGCGGTGTCATCGATATAAATCGGCGCCTCATAAAAGGTCCCGCAAGTCTCGACTAACTTCTGGTAGTACTCGGTACTGAGCATCCCCTTTCTGACTAATTGGGCATCAATCTCACTAGCGCTGCACAAAAATCTTTCGGCCAACTGTTGTCTGCCCATCTCCAATGAGAATATCGCTACCGGAACCTTCTCCATCAGACCGATATGCTCTGCGATATTCAATGCCAGAGAGGTCTTGCCCATACTCGGCCTGCCGGCGATGATTATCATCTCACCATCCTGAAGACCGCAGGTCAAATCGTCAAGCTCATAATAGCCGGTTGCCAACCCCGTAATATAGCTGCCCTCGCGCTTCTCTATAAGCTCATACGCACGTGTCAGTAAATCTTTCAACGCAACGACATTACTGGTTACCTTTTTATCGGTAACGGCAAATATCCTGCGCTCTGCTTCGTCAAGTTTTTCGTTTGGTTCACCGGATTCGTCGTATGCATCATTTAAAATCTCGGTGGTGGCCTGAATAATCTCACGCAACAAGCTTTTGTCTTTGATTATCCCCGCATAATAAGCCACGTTTGCCGACGAAGGCACGGAGTCTAAAATCTTTGCGATATACTCGACGCCGCCCACCTCTTCGAGCTGCTTGCGCTTCTCAAGCTCATCGTGAAGCAGCACCGCATCTATTCCATGACCCGACCGAAGGTCGGCTTGATCTATGACCGGCAGTGCCGGATGTTTCTCAAAAAGGGCGATGAGGGCATCGAATATATACTGGTGCTCTGTTCGATAAAACGAATCCTGTTTAACAATCTCGATAACATCCCCGATGCACTCCGGGTCGATTATCATCGAGCCTAAGACCGCCGCCTCAGCCGATAACGATTCCGGCATACGGTGCACCGTTGGGTTGCCGCTAACATTCGACTTGGCACTAACGGAACCTGCCAAGTTTCTTAGGGCCCTCGGTACGGGCTTGACCGTCTCTATTTTTTGGCCTTGCGAACGAACTTTTTTACTTTCGGTTTCCATTTTCTTACCTGCTCCATCAGTTCCCCGCCTCCGGCTCGACTGCGTTTGTCAAAGTCCTGAATTCAAGTTTTCAGACAAGCCCGAATTCTACCCACCAGCCCGCCAACAGTCAAACATTTGTTATAATTATTGTTTATCAAAGACGTTACCACACTATCGTACTTGTTCAGCTTCTCTATCTTCGCTTCTTTAACATGGCAAAAGCAAAGTGGCACGCGAATCGAACCACGAGCCGCCGGATGCCAAACTTGTCTTCGACTCCGCTCGGGGATTCGCAGAAAATCAACTATGGTTCGACAGGCTCACCATCCTGAGCGAAGTCGAAGGATTGCCGGAGATTATATTTACCGAAAACTGGTAGCACGGCCATCTTGGCCGTGTTTTCACGGGCTGGAAGCCCGTGCCACAACCGCTTATGCCCGCCAAGTTTTAGAAACAGGTAGTATAGTCGGCCTTCCTGATAAGTTTGTCCTGCCAATTTACCTGCCGTGTCCCCTTGGCCCATATAAACATCACAGCGACCCGGAGCGCGTATCGCTCCGCCTGTATCCTGGTCCAGGGCAAAACCGCTGTAGAGCTGATTAACAACTGTCCCGCCTCTGGCACGGGGTAAAGTGGTGGAGATGAAAGTTAAGCACCCCCGCGGAAAAATCGACTTGTCGGTAGCGATACTCCGAAAGGCCGTTACCGGCTCATTAAGGCTGCCGCGAGGTGGACCGTCTTCCCTCTTAAAGAACACAAATCGCGGATTTCGCCGGACATACGTATCAACCTGGTCCTTGTTTCTTTTGAAGTAATCTATCATTGCAGACAGGCTCATCTGCTCTCCGCTTATCCTGCCGTCGTTAACCAGTTCTTTGGAAACGCTTTTATACTCATACCCGTTGTTGGCGGCGTAGCCTACGGTAACCAGTTTACTGTCGGGCAGTCTTATCTTAGCTGACCCCTGCACATGAGCGATATACACTTCGAAGGGGTCGCCCAGCCACACTAATTCTGTACCCTCCAGCATCCGTGACTCTTCAATTTCAGTTCGGGACGGGTATTGCAAGAGCTGACCGCTTGCCCCGCGTCGCCCGAGTATTTCACCGTCCGGCCCTTTCTCAAGGTCATCAGGCATTTTGTACAGCGGATACCCGAAGCGCTCGGTGCGAACTAACGAACCATCGAATATCGGCGTGTAGTAGCCCGTGAACAGGACCGTACCCCTGTCATCACATCCCACGGACATATAGACGTCAAACCTCTCTCGAATTGCCTCATTCAATCCTCTAATTGTCAACCCCGAATCCAGCAGCTCCGCGAATGCGTTCAGACTGTCAACCGCGAGGGTATGGCTAATTTCGCCGCACGGGAAGAATCGTTGGCTCGAAGGTTTACGCAGAAAATTCAGACTGTTGTCTATCGCAGTTCGCAAATCAGCCAGGTCAAGGCAGGCCATCGTAAAATCGGGAATCTCGTGAGGATTCGTTATTTTCCGTAAGGCCGGCTGACCGGGCAGCAAAGACCTGTCGTAAGGCGTCTTAGCATCTTCCTGAGTCCTGCAGCCGACACTAACAACTCCAATCAGTAATAATGTTAAGAGTAAAATCTTCTTCTTCATTTTGAACTCCGAAATTACATAGCTGGTTATTTAACTCCTGTTGCGGAAACAGTATTTGTCATTCCCGCGAAATCTGTCCTGAGCGGAGTCGAAGGAGCGGGAATCCAGCTTTTTCGCTTTGGACCCCTGCTCCCCGCTTTCGCGGGGACAAGTTTACCCCTGCCCAAGCAGGGGCAGGGGTGACATCGTCAGTTTCTGTTTTCCGCAACAGATACTATTTACTCTACCAATAACAATATCTGAGGGACCCCGCAAGGCGGGAACCCAAACTGCAACCGGATATGTTACAACAAATGCAGCCGATTTTGGAAATAATATTTCACACAAATTACGATTTCTATTAGGAAGTTGCTCTGTTGAAAAGCCCATATGTCATTTCGACCGAAGCGATGCAAAGCATCGCGAAGTGGAGAAATCTATTAAAAACAGATTCCTCGACTCCGCCTTCGGCTGCGCTCGGAATGACGCCTACAATGTTTTCAACGGAGCA
>JAUWBX010000362.1 GCA_030609625.1 Phycisphaerae bacterium | reverse complement strand
TACAAAAACTTTTAAAATAACAGCATTGCAAAAGCAAATAGCTCTATGAAATACTGGATTTTCCTTACTGATAAAGGTTTTGCCTTCCAACCTAATTCGGATTTTATAAACCAGAAATAGAAAATCTGCAAGCAATTGGATTTGGGGAATATTATTATCTTTTTTACAAATTCACAATCTTTGACCCTCCATAAACTATAATTGGAGCGATATTGATATCGGAGTAAATCAACAGAGTCATATATTAGGTATATGGAATAAGTCCAGATGAAAAGAAATGATCCTCCAGATTACATACGGGATAAGTTCCGTGATGAACTGATCCAGCCAGATGACGAACATGCTTTTAGAGGATGTCCCTAAACTGTTCGATGAACGAATCACACAAAAACCAGAAGTTTAGTAAAGAGCCTTGTCTGAACAGGCCAGATCGCTTGGTGGTTCGAGGGATGTATCTGGGCGGTCCATTCAGGGTTGGGATAGATCGGCTTACGAGTGTCAAACCGACGTACCTTTCCCTGGGAGTGTCAACCGAACAGGCAAAGGCAGATTTCAATCAAGCATCGACACCTTTGCGGGAAGCAATCGATGGCGGCAGTACCGATGCCAGCCTCTCAGTTGATGATCTGGGGAAAACCAACAAACCAGTTCGAACGTTTCAGGTGTCAGTGAATGGGTCATTATTTCCTGGCCTTTATCGCTCAGATTTAACTCTATCGACCAGCGATTGCAGCGAAAAAATCCCCGTAACCGTACGAATAAGTGCTCATTGGATATGGATAATCACGTTTATGCTCTTGGGGCTGCTATCGCTCGGGGTAGGGCAGTTCCTGACCGGTGAGCATATCCTGGCGGAGAAGCGCAGGGACGTTATCGAGTTACGTCAGACATTCCACGAACTACAAGATCAAAACCCGGCGGCATTCCCCAGGCACAAACTAATCTCCCCTATCGATGATTCCCTCACAACAGCCGTTCGCTTTCTCGAGCAACCCCGGCCCTTGGGACTGAAGGATTGGCGTATTGAGCGTGCTGAGACTTACAAAGCAGCAGCAGATGAAGCCATACAGGAAATACGTAAGGGGCTTGCAAACAAGGCCCCTGGAGAGGTTGAACTCGATAGTCTGGAGCAGCGATGGAATGATCTCCTGAAACGGCTTGATGAAGTCGAGCAACTCCTGGTCAAGAAAGATGTTGTTTCGAGTATATCCACACGACCCATCGCAGCGGCAGTAGCGGAGCTCGATAAGCGCCAGATAAAACAATTTATTATTCCAGTGATACTTGCTATCAGGGACGGCTTCGCTGTGCAGGTGGAGCGGGCGAAACTGGCCTACACCGCGGGGCAGGGCGATCGTGCGCGGCGCCTGGCTACGCAGGTGGAGCTTTGGCTGCAGCGTGGCGCAGCACTGCTGGAAGATCGGGTCAAGCTGGTTCTGTCGTGGCGCGCCATTTCAAGTTCAGTCATGGCGGTTGAAAACCTCGTTCGTAGAGGTCTAAACGATCCTGCCTTTCGCGAGCAGACTAGGTTGAAGATGAGCGAAAAGCTTGATCAGGCAGTCGCAATCATCAAGCAACGGCCCACCCACGAAGGATTTCGTGATGCTCACCTTCTGCTGCAGAAAACCCTGACCGACATGCTGGCTGCACGCAGTACTCATCTGATCGAGGACTATCAGGCTGCTGCTGACAAAATCCAGGCTGAAACCAGCTTGGCAACTATCGAGCAGGTATTTGAGAATGCCTCAAAGGATGACTCTCTGGAGGTAAAGCAGACAACGGTGCTAACTGTGCTGAAACTCTGGGATTCAATTGCGATGGGTTTCGTCGACTCCGGCCGACGGCAATCGGCGCAGGTACTGATCGAAGATATTCGCCAGCAAGTTCTATCAGGCAATCTAGCCGCCACCTCGGACGTCTTCAAGCAGCTCATAACTAATTGGTCGGACGATCAGCGTGAACGGATGAACCAGGCAGGTGACAAGATATTCACACCCTACTGCAAGAGAGGATTAGTGGAGCTTTGGCAGGAGTTCGTCAGTACCAGTACCGCTCTTACACTCTTGCAGCCGAATCCGAAGGTTGCAGGCCTCGAGGAAGAGCTGGACCGCATTAGGTTCAGGCTGGAAAAGACCCCGTCAGGTGCGGAGTGCCTGAACTATATCATTGATCTGCACGAAAGGATTTTTTGCATCGGGAACAAGGTATTCAGCACCGCTTTGATGCTCGCCAACATTCGATCTCAGGATCGACTGGCGGCGGCACTACGTTCCGAGAGCGAAGAATCGATTGTATTGGCAGAACGCCTGATGCGTGATCCATGGCCTATTCACGTTACTCCACGGACACCAGCAAATGAGCGATACACGGGCCGCAACCTGGTGTTGGAAATTGGCAATATCAACTCAGCCTGGGGTCCGGGTACGATCATTCAAATCGATTTTGGGGACGGAAGCCCCGCTCTGACAAGAAACGCAGAAGAAGTCCGTAAGGTGGGAGTGATTTCACATCGATATCCAGATTCCGGCAACTTTCGTTTTCGAGTAACGGCGTTGGACAAGGAACCCGATGCGTCTATGGGCGACGACAGCTATGAGATATTGGGTAACGGGAAAACAGCGTTGGTAATTGATCCCTCTCCTGTTTCCACCGCGACCAAGCTTGCGGCCATGTTTCTGAATATGCGCTTTCTGCTTGCGGTCATAGTTGCCTTGTTGATCCAGGGTTGGCGGCTCACGGAGGAACGCCCATTCGGTAGCCTGGGGCGTGATTATATCGAGGCTTTCGCAATTGGAGCTGGCAGCAACGCCGGTATGGAAGGCGTCGTAGCATTGCTGCAAACAATGAGCACATGATGCAATGAAACAATGGGGTGATTCGTGGGTTACGCAGCCGTTTCTACTAAATACCCCTATATGAGAGCAATATCTACATTTGACCCTTTTAGAATTTCTTAACTTCCGACAGGTTATGGCATTCACAAGGGCTAATGTGGAAAACTAAAATAGCTGACGTTGTCAGGAAAGATTTTGATAAAGCTGAAAATAATGCCAGAAACAAAATGGGATTTATTGAAAATGTAAAACGCAAAAACATAACGTCCCTTACGTTGAGAGTTTTTCTAACCCACTGAAAAAACAGATGGATACAAACAAAAACTTATGCGTCGAGATTTGCTATAATAACAAAGAGTTACGGAAAGCCCGCAACATAATAATGTAGTTATCTTAAACGTATCCACCAACGGCAAATCCTAGAAATTTGCGTACGTTTAAATGCAAGGGCCACCATGGCTTTTTCATAAAATCCTCTTATGTAAAGGCTCTGAAGGTTGATAAACAAGACTTTGAGATACTTGTAGTACTTCAATAATTGAAGAATACACCACGACTGAAGGAATTAAAAGAACTAAATGGAATAAGAGGAATTAAAAGTATATTTAAAGCCTAAAACTCACAACATAATCAGACTCGCTACATAATGTCCCTTATGTCGTCCCGGGCGCACAATTCGTAGCTCTTGAGCGAAAGGAGCTTCAAGTACTTGGAAAGCCTTATGAGATAGCGCACTTGTTCAAGTTTCAAATTCGCCGACCGCAACGGTGTGGCTTTCTTTTTCGAATAAGCCGCTTCAATCAAGAGATCAAGGACATCGAGCAAAACAGTCTCTATCCGGTCGGCAATGAGAAATTTCTGGCTGCGCGGAAACTTCTCAAGTTTCGGAACTATCCAAAGAAGAAAGTCATAGAGCTTTGTTAT
>JAUWBX010000523.1 GCA_030609625.1 Phycisphaerae bacterium | reverse complement strand
TGGAAAGGCCCCAGCTTCTCTGTCTGCTGATGCACCAGTCCGGCCGCGATTCAAGCATCCCCGCGATGCGCTTTTGACCCCATGCAGGAATCCATCTTACATTTTTAACGCTCTGAAGCGCCAAATCACGCAAGCTCTTACCCACATCAGGCAGCTCTTTATCGACACTGATGAACCATTGTTCCGTTGCCCTGAAGATAACCGGCCCCTTGCTGCGCCAGCAATGCGGATAACTGTGCACAATCTCGCCCCTGGCGAACAGCAATCCATTTTCCCGCAAATGGTTGTTGACGACAGTATCAACTTCAAGAACGTTCTGTCCCCGCAGCCACTCCGGCACCGTATCATCATATCGCCCATCATCCATCACCGGCGAATAGACCGCTAAGTCATACTCTTGCCCCGACATATAATCCTCAATCCCGTGCCCCGGCGCTGTATGCACGAGTCCCGTTCCGTCTTTGATGGTAACATACTCAGCCGGTATGACCATAAAGGCGTCTTTGTCTGTCGGATTATTTTCCACAAACGGATGCAAATATCGCAGCCCTTCGAGTTCACTGCCTTTTATTGATTTTTCGCTGACAGTATATTGTCCTTCTTCTAAATCACCCGCAGCAGCTACCGCCTTAATACGGTCAGTTGCTATTAACGACACAAAACTGTTGCCATTCTTTTCGTAAGTCAGTGCTTTATAATCTAAGCGAGGATGCACAGCTATCGCCAGATTCGCCGCTAATGTCCACGGCGTAGTCGTCCATATCATAAAGCAAACCTTTGCGTTCTCGGCCTGGCTTTGTTCAACCAGACCAGGCTCGACCAATCGTCCGATGCTTTCCTCGGCAACGGGAAAATTCACAAAGATACTCGGCGACGAAATATCCTTATATTCCAGCTCCGCCTCAGCCAACGCCGTCTCGCACCCAATCGACCAGTGAATCGGCTTCAATTGTTTATAAACCAATCCTTTATCTACCAGCTCGGCGAACACTTCCATAACCCCCGCCTCATAGCTCGGCTTAAACGTCAGATACGGGTTCTCAAAATCGCCGAATATCCCCAACTCCTGAAACTGCCTGCTCTGCACCTTGACATATTTGCGGGCATATTTGAAACAGTCTTTGCGGATATCGAGCTTGTTTTTCCCTCGCACCTTCTCACCGAGTTCCGTTACCACTTTCGATTCGATAGGCAGGCCGTGGCAGTCCCAGCCCGGCACATAAGGCGCATTGAAGCCGGCCATAGTCTTATACTTAACAACAAGGTCTTTAAGGACCTTATTTATTACGTGCCCCATATGAATATCGCCGTTGGCATAGGGCGGCCCATCGTGCAGTATATACAAAGGCGCACCTTTACGGGCCTCTCTGATTTTAGCGTAAATATTTTCCTTCGCCCATTTCTTACGCAACTGCGGCTCACGCTGAACCAGGTTCGCCTTCATTGAAAAGCCCGTCTTCGGCAGATTCAATGTATCTCGATAACCTTTTTCTTTTTTGTCCGACATCTAATCAATCCTTAGAAAGTCTAATGCTCTGTTGAAAAGCCCATATGTCATTTCGACCGAAGCGATGCAAAGCATCGCGAAGTGGAGAAATCTATTAAAAACAGATTCCTCGACTCCGCCTTCGGCTGCGCTCGGAATGACGCCTACAATGTTTTCAACGGAGCA
>JAUWBX010000394.1 GCA_030609625.1 Phycisphaerae bacterium | reverse complement strand
ATATAAGAAGTTCCCGTTGTTCCTTCCATTAATAAGCAGAATATGCAAACTGCGGACCGATGTCGAGCACGAGTTTCTGGATTTCGGCTGAAAACCTTTCCTCGCCGGTGGATGGGCTTCAGCCCATGCGGTATTCTATGAACAAATGCTCAAAAGAAGTGTCATTCGTTACTGTCCTGCTATCGCATTATCAATAGCTCTTTTAACTGCAACCACGGCGGGGGACTGAGGCATCTTTGTGTAAGCGGCGTCGATAGCCTGCTTTGCCGGACCCAGCCTGCCCATTCGGTAATAGACATAGCCTAAGAGAAATTCCAGCTTTGTAGAACCGCTCCGTCCCAACCATTCCTTAATATCAGCTATCCTGCCCTCGAGCTTGTCCTGGCTGCCCAACATAGCTGCAAGGTCGATTTTCACCCGGACATATTCCGGAGCAATCTTGAGCGCTCTGGAAAGAAACAGGGCGCTGCTGATATATTCGCCGGCGGCAAATAACGCATGCCCTCTGCCTGCAAAGCAAAGTGCCAGGCCACCGGCCTGGACCGTATCCGACCCGGCTTCGCCGGGGTCCAGCTTATAAATAGATGCCAGAGCAAAAGAATCTGCTGCCGCGTAGTATCTGCCGGCTTTTAGATGGCCTTGTGCTGTCTGGATGTGCTGATTGAACTTGGCCTCCGAGAAAGATTCAGGACTTCTGTGCGGCCCCCTAATACGCTTGGCCTTTGCGGATAAGTCAGCCTGCGAAAGCTTGTTTAGTTCATCCAACGGAGAACTTTTTTCCTGGTATCTTCCACGGTTCGCCCCATTATAAGTCTGTATCCAACTTCCACCAGTCTGCCAAAGGGGCTTACTTCTAACGGCATTCGGTGTTTCTGGAAATTTGAAACCGGATTCTTCCTGGCCATCCGCTTCAGCCTCCAGACGGGCATCGACGGACCTGGTCAAATCATCGAGTTGCTGTTTTATTTGCTCAAGAACGTCGGAACCAAGGTTCTGCAGGTCTATGCCGTGTTCATCAAGTTTGCCCTCACCTACTTGAGGTTCCCAGCCCGTAATTTTCTGCAAAGTGGACCCATCCTGAAACGCCAGACCTTTCACCACGGTGTCAGCTTGCGGAGGCGTTAGCGCAGGGGTAAGCACGTCTGCACTGAAATCCGGTTTGGTGGACTGAACTATTTCAGCTACCTGGCTTTGCTTGTGTTCCGGACTCCATAACACAAACTTCTGCTCAAGGGACGTTCCTAAGTCTTGTGTCTTGAGTCCTGTGTCTTGTGTCTGTTCCTGGTACCGTTCAACCATCAACTGTTGGTCTTGCGGGGGTATGCCGGTTTCGCTCCGGTTAAGCAACTGTAGTTCCCGTATGCTCTGTACTATTTGTCGTGGCTCAGCCGATGTACCATATTGCGTTTGCGGTCCCTGCAACCCTAAATCAGAGACAAAAGTATCTTTGCCGGACAAAGCCTGTTCCTCCAAACCAATTCCACGCATTCCCGCCTGGTACCGGCCTTGCACTGTACGGTCATCAATCCTTGTGCCCGCTTGCCTGAAGACTCCGGAATAGCCGGGCCTTGTAGTGGTTACTGTCTGGCTCCGTAAATAATATGGCTGAACCCTGTATTTGCCGGCATAACGGCCGAAGTCTTCTGCCCCGGCCGAATCCCTCAAAAAAGAGCTAAGTGACGACGAGCCAAGACCAGCCCTAAAACTCGTGGTTGAACCATACGGCACAGTATCGCGGAAGTGCCTGCCACGGCGGACATTGCCCGTAATTACCAGATTTCCGCTCGTATCAATCGGGTTACGATTGCTAATCAGACCGCTCTGGATACTGCTCGGCGGAACAGTGCTCAAACCAGCAGGATTCCTTATCGCAAAATTTTCTATCGAGAAGCTTATTGGCGAACTAAGTGTAAAAAACACCACTACCACTGTGATAAAAAGCCAATTTTTCATAATACAAAGTACCTCTCTGTCTTTCCTGATACCCTGGTAACCTGATATCCTGATGCCCTGTCAGGCAGTGGGGTCTTGCTTATATTTCGGTTTCTCAGCCCAGCTAAGTTTCATTGCAAGAGTGTCCCATTGACTCCGAAGCGGGTTATTTACAATCAAAAAATTGCAGCTTTGTCTCTCGACTCGCACCACATCATCAATTGGCAACTTCAGTGAGACCTGACCATCGATAGAAACAGTTGTGCCTTCGTTGACCCGTATGCCCACAATCTCTATTATGCTCTCGGCGTTGATAACGATTGGCCGAAAGCTTAGTGAATGAGGGCAAATCGGCGTAATAACCACCGCCTCCATCTTAGGCGAGACTATCGGCCCTCCTGACGAGAGATTGTAGGCCGTTGAGCCCGTCGGTGTGGAAATTATCAGCCCATCACTGACACAACCGGCTAACGGCTGACCATCCACCGATATTTTAAGCTCGATTGTTCTAAAAGGCGGCCCAGCCGTGATGAAAACATCATTGATGGCTGCTGAGCAAAATTTCTCAGTTTGGTTACCGCCACTATTACTGAAAACTCTACAGCTTAGCATCATCCGCTTGTCTATCCGGGCTGTGCCTTTTATCAAACAGGGGAAAAAATCCTTAAGTTCACTAACGCTGAATTCCGCTAAGAAACCAAGCTTGCCGACGTTAACGCCTATCACCGGCACATTTGCTTTACTCACATTCCTTGCCGTCGAGATAATGCTCCCATCGCCGCCGAAAACTATTGCAAAATCACATTCTTTTAGAATCTCAGCTTTACAATCCGCAACGCTGCAGCTTGCAACTATCTCGGCCTTATCTTTTGCAAAGCCGGTAAATTCGTCAATCGCCTCGTGGACTCCCTCCTTTTTAGGGTCACCGAAAATCACTAATTTTGGCAGAGATTTCATATCTGGTAATCTCGTTACCCATACATCGAAAATCCGAATATCGAATCCGCCACAGGCGGACGCTTCTCCGTAAGTCCGCTTGTCCGCTTGGGGACGCCTTCCGGCGGAGTCCTTAGGACTAACAGGCGTATCTAAATTCGAAATTCAAATATTCAAAATCCTGGGTTTTGACTTTTAGACTTTGGTCACTTGTGCTTGCTTTATGCTTCGGATTTCGTTCTCCGGACTTCGCACAGTAAGCATTTCTTTTACCGTCTCTGCTATCTTATCGGCATTTATACCCGCCTCCATAAGCTGCTGCGCCCTGGAATTGTGTCCTATAAACCTTCGTGGTGCGCCAAGTAAGCGTATGGCCTTTGGCGAATGGCTCGAAGCAGCAGCCAATTCGAGCACGGCTGACCCGAATCCGCAGGCGCTCGCGTGGTCCTCTACCGTGATTATGCCCTTTCCCTGCTCCAGCAGAGAGACAATCTTCTTATCGACAGGAGCAGCGAACCGGCCGTTAATCACATCAACCGCGATGCCATCTTCAGCTAACAACTCAGCCGCTTTTAGGGCCTCTGTCAAGACGCTGCCGTAACTGACAATCGCAACGGCAGATTTTTTCGACCTTTTG
>JAUWBX010000201.1 GCA_030609625.1 Phycisphaerae bacterium | reverse complement strand
CTTTAAGCTCACTCCTGCCAATCTGAGTAAGCTCGATATGTATATAAAGGATGCTAAAGCCCTTAAAGAAAAACTGCAAAAACTGCGCAAGTGGCTGCCGAAGGCCGACGATAAGAAGACAGCGACTCAGCCGAAGCAGATACCGCAAAAGTATCTTGATTATCTTAAGGCCCGGGCTGTCGTGTCGGCCTCGCCTCGAATAATGGCTAAAAAAGCCATACTTGACAACGTTCAAATACCGTGGCCAATCTTTGGCAATACCAAAGTTCTGTTGACAAACTTGAGCGATTCTCCAAAGACAGCCAAACTGCCCGTCACATTCGAAATGAATTCACACGATACATCTGCCTCTATAAACGTAACAATCGACTACAGCTCACAAGACCAGGTTCCAAAACTCTCCGGAACTTTTGACAGCTTTGACCTGGCAAAGATTCAATCGGGCCTTAGCAGCAATGCAGGCCTGATGTTCGAATCGGGCGTTGCTTCAGGCCAATTTAGCGGGACAGCCACGAATGAATCCCTTGACCTGACCTTGGACATTGCCATCAGTAATTTCAAGGCTAAAGGTCAGGGAAAAGGAGTCTTAGGTTTAGGCTCTGATACAACTTCCCAGGCTTTCGATGCTCTTAAAGAGCTTAAAACGACAATACGAATTGTCGGGCCTGTTACCGAACCGCGCCTCGTATTTGATGTCAAGGGCCTGACGGATGAATTCAAAAAGGCCCTGGTCCGGGCGGGGAAAGAAAGACTTGCCAACGAGATTGATAGCCGGCTCGGAAAACAAATAGATGAAAAGCTGGGTGATAAAGTCCCTGAGGAGATTAAAGACGTCTTGAAGAAACCCGAGGACCTTCTCAAAGGACTCGGCGGACTACTGGGCGGTAAAAAAGACAAAGAAGAGTAAGGACTGGTAAAGAAATTAGGTTTCGTTTTGGCTCCAGCGAGGACAAGGCTGGCAAGGAAGCAAAACGCAGGCCTACTGGTTGGTAGTCCGAGTTTTGCCGACACCGCCACCCGAACTTGCCTGCCGGCAGGCAGGGCCGCAGCCAGCCAAAAATGGAAGATAATTTATTTACAAGTCCTGAGACATCCGCTCAAGTGCAAGACACAATACGTCCTCGATTCGTCTAATCCTTGTGCCTATCAGGCGGCGGCGGGTAGATTCACGTGCCACCAGACCTCAATTTTTCATTGCTTGTCTGCCGCGACCGCCACAAGATGATGTCTCGTTCGAAAGAACAAGGTGCCCCGTGAAATTGCAGGTGTCGCCATGCAGATTTCATTCATCTTATTAATGCCTATCAACTTGAATTCGGCCCCTGCTTTTACAATATATACGTTACCCTTCTCGGCAGTGCAGTAGATTTTTCCTTCTGCTGCAACCGGAGAAGCTGAAAAGGGGACGGATGAGGAGCTTAGACTTTCGCGGTACAGTAATTTACCTGTCCTGGCTTCAATACAACTTAGTTTGCCTCTATCCGAACAGCAATAGAGATACTCGTTATATATAATAGGTGTTGGTATATAGTTTCCATCTTTGCTGTAACTCCAGGCGATATCTTGATTGCTTGACGTATCTTCGGCTAATGAAATATCGCCGGCTGCCGAGACATGCACAGCATAGATGGGGGTTTTACCTCCATGTGCATTGGTAATAAAGATTAAGTCATGAGCTACGATAGGCGTTGGAATCGGGATATCACCACCGCCCCTCAGTTTCCAGATTTCTTGTCCTGTTTCAATGTCGTACCCACCGATATGCTTATATCCATTAACAATGATTTGCGAATGCTTATTGCCCGTATAAACAGTTGGCGTCCCCCAGGTTGGAACTTCGTTTCTGGGTACTTTCCATATCTGAGTACCGTCCTTCAGGTCGAAGGCGGCAAGAAAGGAATTCTTCTGAACATCACATTGGACAATTACCATCTGTTTATGGATGATGGGCGAACTACCCCCTCCCCATTGTGCAGCCGGACTTTTGAAAAAACCCCAATCAAGTTTACCAAGGTCCTTTTCCCATATAAGATTTCCTTCCATATCGTAACAGTACATACCTTCAGAGCCAAAGAACGCAACGACGTAATTTCCGTCCGTACAAGGAGTAGGGCTTGCATGGCTTGATTTGGGATGCCGTTTTACCTTTGGTTTTCCTATATGAGATTGTCGGCTCCAAAGAATTTTACCGCTTTTTTTATCTATACAGTAAACATGCCAGCTAAAAATATTCCCTTCTTTTACCGACTTGACATCTCCGTACCTGCCCACCTTCAAACTCGATTCCCCCGTGTCCTTAACGGCAGTGGTAACAAAGATACGTTCACCCCATATTACCGGGCTGGAATGACCAAGCCCGGGGATATAGGTTTTCCAGCGAATGTTTTCAGCTCGTTCAATGTCCCACTTGACTTCAGTGGGATAACCCTCTGCAACGCCTGTTGCTGAAGGACCACGAAATGAAGGCCAATTCTGCCCAGCGTATAGCGCCGGCATCAAAAAACAGAGCGAAACGAATAAACCGAACACTTGAGTCACAAGCATACTAATTGAACAATGATGCCGTTTTGTTACTGCATGAAGCATGATTTAATAGTGAATAGTTTTCTCTGACAATTTGGCTAATGCCCTTAATTGCAAAGGCGATGCTATTACCGCACGGCCATCAAAAGGAACCATTCTCAACGGGAGCCGGCTTCTTTGCCTTTCTTTTCTTGAGGGGCGAGGTCCACAGAAAGACCTTGTGTTTTTCATGGTCGTCACCGGAAGTGAGCTTGACGACCTTGTCCGGCTTGACCCCTCTCATTCGGAAGTCGTGGGAGACAATCCGCGAGCCGGGCTTGAGCTTCTCTAACTGCGGGATAAGTTTCACATTCAGACTCGGAAGCAGGTAAAGAGTGATTACGTCTGCCTTGCTGAGGTCGAGGGTGAAAATGTCCCTCTCCTCAATTCTAACTAAGTGTCCAACGTTCTCCTTCTCCACGTTTTCCAGCGAATCTTTCACACGCTGCGGGTCTATGTCGTAGCCTACGGCCTTGCAGCCGTACCTTTTGGCCGCCGTTACTACGATTCGGCCGTCTCCACAACCCAGGTCGTAAACTAAGTCGTCTTTCTTGACTTCCGCTAACTCCAGCATCTTGTCCACTACATTTTGGGGTGTAGGGACATAGAGGATATCTGGTTCGCGGCTGCCCTTGACTTGCTTCTGCGTTTCCTGGGCGCTCGTAATATCGAAAAGAGCCTCAATCGCTGTGCTCTCGATTTCCTCCTGTGTTTCCTGGGCGCTCGCAGCGCCGAAAGGAGCCTCAAGCAATGTATAACTTTGGCTCTCTTCCGCTGGTAGAGAGGCAGGGATAGGATTTTCCTCTCGACAAGTGCAGCCGTCAAGAAACACAGAGCAGGCAAACAATAAACTTATTAGTCTTTTCATTCTGTTTCCCTTCAGAGATTTCCTAATACTTAAATGCATAAAATTATATACTTCCCTCGCTCAAAATCAAGGGAAAGCCAGGGCAATCACTTGATACGTTTTCTTTCGATAAAGTGCTCTATTAACCACTCGATATCTTCATTGCCGGGTGAAGGTGTACGTATTCCGGAATGAGAAGATGGTTCTTCAGCATTTCTCCTAATGAACTCGAGTGTTCGTTTGTCCATCCATCTGCGCCTGTCCGCGTGGCCATCGGCAAAACCAAACGTGCTCGACTTATTGTGGTAAGAAGCCAGAGGGTCGTAGAAGAGCCAGCTACCCGGATTAGCTATGCGATTTCCACCGCCGTCAAAGGGCAGATGCCATCCTCCTTCGTTTTCCCCATAGCGACTGCCGTTATGTTCCTCTTCAACAAAGACATAATACTGCGGCTCATCTCTAACATCCTGCATCTTGAGATAGTAATTGTACCCCCGATTACCAACATCTCTAGCGCGACGAGTGCCAAAGGCATAGGAGATAGAATAGCTGCGAAAACAATCACGTGGAGGCCGCCTTGTACTTCTGCGATTGTCACCCGGACAGTGATAAACGTCCACATCCTTGACGTACTTCCACATCGTCCCCTGCTGGAGCCCTCGATAGCGGTCCTCATTCGTGATGTTTTCTGGTGCCGGATTATAGGACAGATTGTTTCCAGCGATATTCTTGGGCCGGTGAGCCCACGGACTCTTGTCATCCGCCTGGTCATAGCAGGCCCCATTGCACATCAGCACGCCGTCGTTATCGTCCGCATACATAATCCATCCTGCGAGCAGACTCCTGTGGTTACTCAAACAGACCGCCCCCGTGGCAAGCTTCTTGGCTGAGCTGAGCGCCGGTATCAATATGGCCATCAATACGGCAATCACAGCGATCACCACCAAAAGCTCGATAAGTGTGAACCCCGTTAGAAAACTCCGGTGTTGTTGCCGGACGTCTGTTTGGCTTCCAGCGAAGCGGGGTCCCTCCCCGTTTCTTTCGGGAAATCTTCCGCTTTGCTGAACAGGATTCTCAATTTCTAACGGGGTGAATCCTCTTCGTTGAACCATATCGCACCTATACTTTCTTTAAGCGCAGAGTTGACAACCACAAGGAAACGATACACTTTTTGAGCCCAAAAATCAAGGGAAATGTCCTCCGCTTTGCCTTGCATTTGCGATTCTTCAGCCTTCCGCGTCTGGCCGGCCAAGTAGTTACTGTTGCGGAAACAGTATTTGTCATTCCCGCGAAACTTGTCCTGAGCGGAGTCGAAAGAGCGGGAATCCAGTTTTTTTCGCCCTGGACCCCTGCTCCCCGCTTTCGCGGGGACAAGTTTACCCCTGCGGAAGCAGGGGCAGGGATGACATTGCCGGTTTTCGCTTTCCGCAACAGGTACTAATTAGCATTCTCTCCTCAGTAGTACCCCAGCCGATTGGCAGCAAGAACGCGGCAGCTTAGTGAGTCATACCGGTTCAATAATGGACAAGCAAGGAAATATACAGCTAAATATTCCCTTTTTGCCTAAAATCCCATAGAATTACGTCCACACGTCCTCCACAGTAGCTCTGCTGCGGAGGGTGGATGTAAAAGCAGAAACGTACTTCTAAAACTATTAAACGGGAATGTGGAAACGCACGCTTCTGACAGGCGTGTCGGGGAAAAGTGTTTGAAAGGTGGTAACTATGCCGGATTTATCGTTCAACCGACGTGATTTTATAAAGAAGATGGGTCTAAGTGCGGCAGCGCTGACCATTCCGGGATGTACGAGCAGCGAGACCGCAGTCCTTGGGACTCCTTACGGAGAACACTGAACGCCAATAAATTGGCTTTGTTTGGC
>JAUWBX010000363.1 GCA_030609625.1 Phycisphaerae bacterium | reverse complement strand
TCTCTTAACTCCGCCAGACCTGTCGTGCATTTATATTTTGGGCCTTCTTCACGAACCAGAGTTACCATTTTTCCATTCACACCTTCGATGGCATTCTTTACCGCCATCTGCCCGCACATATATGCCTCGTTGACGTCGGTCAGGGAGGCAAAGTGCATAGCGCTGCGCTGGTTGGTGCCGAGCTTATTGAAGCGGGCCTTTATACCTACTTCTTTTTCTACCACGGCTTTGAGCATCTCAGCGACACCGCCAAGCTGCACATGCCCGAAACTGTCTTTACCAAATGTTCCCTTGTCCGCGGTAACGTATTCGCCCTTATCATCTTTGAGTCCTTCGCCGGCAACGATAAAGACCCTGCCCAATCGTTTCAGCACTTCTTTGACATCGCTGACGAGCTTATCGAAGGAAAAGGCCGCCTCCGGCATATATATAAGATGCGGTGCATCTTCGGGACATCGGGCGGCAAGGCCTGTTGCTGCCGCTATCCAGCCGGCGTTTCTTCCCATCACTTCGAGAATCGTGCAGGTGTCCGTCGTATAGAGTGCCTCGGTATCTTTGCCAGCCTCAGCCGCACAGGTTGCGACATATTTTGCCACGCTTGGATAGCCCGGACAATGGTCGGTGCAGGCAAGGTCGTTATCGACCGTCTTGGGAATACCCATACAAACCAGCTCGTAGCCGGCGTCTGCGGCCAACTTGTTGACCTTGTCAGCAGTGTCCATCGAGTCATTACCGCCGGCATAGAAAAAGTAACGGATATTGTGGGCTTTGAAGACGTCGAGCACTCTCTCGAAATCCGCTTTGGATTCTTCGAGTGATTTCAGTTTGTATCTGCACGAACCAATAGCCGCCGCGGGCGTTTGTTTTAGCGCCTCGATGGCCTCGGGCTTTTCCGCCGAGATATCGAACAAATCTTCCTTGAGCACGCCTAATATGCCGTTGGTTGCGCCGATTACGCTTCCGATTTTACCGGATTTCATCGCTTCCTGGATTACACCGCAGGCGCTTGAGTTGATTACCGCCGTCGGCCCGCCGGACTGTGCCACAATAGCATTAGGTTTCAAATTCATTGCAACAACTCCATTACAAGTTTCTTAAAATCTTGATTAAATCACCAATCTTTGGCAGACTATACACAAGGCCGACTGCGATTTCAACTGTTTTTAATTTCGAACTTAAAACGCCAGGATTAAGGCCTGGTAACTAATTCCTGTTGCGGAAACAGTATTTGTCATTCCCGCGAAAGCGGGAATCCAGTTTTTCGCTCTGGACCCCTGCTCCTTCGACTTTGCTCAGGACAGGTTTCCCAGGGGTGACATCATCGATTTTCGTTTTCCGCAACAGATACTAACTAACATTAAAAGGCCAATTTTATGTCTGAAAATGCGAACGACAAATGCAATAGGGTTCCCGCCTTGCCTGTCGCGACTTGGCTCCGCCAAGCGAGCCACGGCGGGCGGGGTCCCAGGATTTCCTGCCGTCTTGAAGTGCTGCCTGGCGACCGGGTTCTCGACAGACTCAACAATGCGGCCAAGTTTGGTTTTGATGCAGTATCGCTGCCGGGCAGATTCTTAAATGACTACCTTGACGAGCTGCGCGGATGCCTGGCGGATAGTCCTTTACCGCTTGTCTCAATGTCTCTGGGATTTTCAGGCTCACTGCTCAGTCCCCACAAAAAAGTTCGGGAACAGTGCCGGGACAGTTTTCTGAAATTATTTGATATTTGCGCGGAATTGGGCGTAGGTTGCGTTAATGTACCGCCGATACTCATTGAGGATAATCCGGACCGAATCACCGACGCAGGCCCCTATGCCTCGGTTGAGCAGGCCCAGGATGTTTTGCTTATCGAGCAGTTACCTGCTTTAGGCGACCAGGCACAAAAAAGAGGGCTGATATTTCTACTCGAACCGGTTAATCGATATGAGTCGGAATACCTTAACACCGTTCCTCACGCTGCTAAACTGTGCGAAACTCTGAACCACGACCATATCGGGCTTACCTGTGATTTCTTTCACATGCAGCTCGAAGAGCTAAGTATCCCGGAATCGCTCTCCAAAGCCAGCAAGTGGATAA
This sequence comes from Phycisphaerae bacterium, assembly GCA_030609625.1. Taxonomy (GTDB): domain Bacteria; phylum Planctomycetota; class Phycisphaerae; order Sedimentisphaerales; family Anaerobacaceae; genus NIOZ-UU13. The sequence continues at coordinate 1,678 of JAUWBX010000363.1, read as the reverse complement.
AGCACGTGCACGTTGCTGAAAATACCCGGGTCGAGCCTGGTCCCGGTTCATTGAACTTTACGCCCGGCTTTCAAACGCTCAAAAAGATGGGATACAGCGGATTCATCGAATTAGAATGTCGCAAACTTTCCGGCCCGGCGGAGAAGGTACTTCCGAAATCCGTCAAATATATCCGCAGACTGTGGAAGCAAGCCTAAAATATCACAATCGGAGGACTCATCACTCTGGGGTCTGCCAATGGTCTCCTTGATTCTCGATTCGGAATTCTCGTAACTCGATGTCAACAAAGCAGTTAAGAAATATTTGAAAATTTTGATTTTTGCTTTTAGGTATCATCGTTTTTGGTCGAAAATTCGATATGGTTGATGGCTTTTTACAGTGGACAAGGACGGTCTGGATTAGTAGATTGAGCCAGTAAGAATAATACTAACGAAAAGTGGGGGCGATAACGTCGGGACCTTTTCATGCCGACCGGATGCACGGCTTTGTCGTGCCGAAGCGGAGGAATCTATTTCAATAGCTTCGCCGAAGGTGAATCAAAAAGTCAAACTTATTTATTGGAAACGGCACTAGCACACTATATTAAAACAGGAGAGCTTACTTATCCCCGACTCATTCATCAATCGTGGCCTTAGGTGAAAAAACTGACTAATTCAACAATCGTAAAAAACTAGGGAAAGTCACGAATAAAAATAATGAGCAAGAGAGAGGAATAAAAAATGGGATGCTGTAAAAGTGTACAACACTCATATCAGCCCTACCCCCAAATAGGATACCTGGCTAAAAACATAAACCCAACTCTTAAGAATCTACAACATCAGATTGGCACAGGGTTAGACCACATCTACTGCTACATCGTGAAATCGGTCAAAAACAAGAATTCTTTTCTTCAACAGCAAGGTTGTGGACCTAACTGGCAAGGAGGATTGATTACGCTGTGTACTTGTAAGCATTTCATGAGAACCTTTCTTGATTTAAACAGTTGGAAGGGAACCTGGATAGCTGGCTTTACTACTGCCGATGCTGGCAATGGCAGCAACGCAATTGTATACTTGATGAGAGTAGAAGAGGCTTTTGATTCTCATCTTGATATGTGGTATGCGTTGCCTAATGAAACCCGATGGGCTAAAGACGCTCATCGCAAGGGGAATGTTTTTGGAGACATCTATCGACCCAAGAGCAAACTCACTGGTGATAAGAAGTTCTCTGCTGATTCCTATTATGAGCCTTGTGATTCGCATGCTCATGGACATGACAATGGATGGCACAATGACCTGGATTACTCTCACTATAAACGCCGTGCTGCTTTACTCATCGGGGCAAAGAAAAACAGTTTCTTATGGAGCAAGCCAACCATAAAAGCCAAGTTTAGGTTACATCGCGGTCAAAAGAAAATGCTTTTGGCTGACCTATATAACCATCTATGTGAGGAATAGCAGAATTGAAGGGGCCAGGAACATTTTAGGATTTGTTTTCTGGGTGTTTCCGTTTAATTTGCATTCCTGATCATAGAAAGGACCTTATACTATCGGGGCAGGCAGGGAATATCGAATCCATCAACCGGGCTCAGGACATGTATCGAACAAGGATTGTTGAATTTCGAAGGGAATTAGGGCAACCACGTGTGGTTGCCCCTACAGAGGTGTGGCGTCAAATACCAGCACTTCAAATGGTTTTA
>JAUWBX010000188.1 GCA_030609625.1 Phycisphaerae bacterium | reverse complement strand
TTCGATGGTGGACGTTTCGCAAGCATGTTAAGAAGACACCGGACGGCTTTGTTTTCACAGAGTTCTTAGACAAGGTCAGTCACAGCGGCAAATACAATACGATAAGCTGCGCGTTGGGACATCACATTTACGAAGGCACATGGCTGCATGACAAGCGGTATATTGACCAGTACGCCCGGTTTTGGTACGAGGGTAACGAGGGTGATTTGCAGCCACATTTTCATCGGTACAGCAATTGGGGGACCTGGGCACTCTATCGCAGGTATCTGGTGAACCTGGACAAGGCATTTTTGGTGAGACTGCTGGACGCTTTTATACGCGATTATGAGACATGGACGAAAGAACAGGGTCTTGAGAACGGTCTGCTCTGGCAATACGATGTGCGTGACGGGATGGAAGAGTCTATCAGCGGTTCACGCAGGGCCAAGAACGCCCGGCCTCCTTTGAACAGCTACATATATGCCGGCGCGGCGGCAATATCAAAAGTAGCAGAACTGGCGGACAAAAAGGCTGTTGCCAGAGAATACGCTCAAAGAACGTCTAAGCTGAAGTCGCTCATTCATAAACTAATATGGGACGAGGAGGCAAAGTTCTTCAAAGTGCGGCATACGAACGGGGAAGTGGCAGACGTGCGGGAGGAAATAGGATTTATCCCATGGTATTTCAATCTGCCGGAGCCTGGATATGAGCAGGCATGGCAACAGCTTACGGACCCGGGAGGATTCAAAGCACCGATGGGAATCACGACTGCTGAACAGAGGCACCCTGACTTTAGAAGTCACGGTGTCGGGACGTGTGAGTGGGACGGCGCAGTTTGGCCGTACGCAACGAGCCAGACGCTCGCAGGCTTGGCGAACGTCTTGCGCAACTATGAGCAACGGTACGTTAGCAAGACCGACTATTTTGATGCGCTTCTGACATACGCCCGGTCTCATCGGCACAGAGGCAAGCCATATATCGGGGAGTATCTTGATGAAAGAAGCGGCCAGTGGCTAAAACCGGATTCGGATCGGAGCCGGTATTACAATCACTCAACTTTCTGTGACTTGGTGGTCAGTGGGCTGGTGGGACTTGTGCCTCGAGAAGATAATACGGTCGTAGTTGACCCTTTGATTCCCGCCAATGCGTGGGACTGGTTCTGTCTTGATAATGTACCTTATCATGGGCGCTCACTCACAATCTTATGGGATAGAGACGGTGAGAAATACGGCAAGGGAAAAGGGTTCCATGTCTTTGCTGAAGGCAGAGAAGTCGCGCGTTCGGACGAGCTAACCGGCATCATAGGTGAGCTTCCCTAAATTTGAACAGGAGACAGCGTATAAGTTATCAGAAGATGGTTAGTAAATGGCACAAGCAGCGGTTGCCGTGAACCAATAATGATAGAGGCTTATCATCGTAGTGCCCAGTGAGAATATTTGGATAGCATGGGCAACAAGTCGAAGTGAAAACAGGAAGAATGCTTGTTAATAGGAGTTATTGTTATGATTTACTGTTCGAACCGGATCGCCATTGGTCTGCTGCTGGGTCTGGCCGCGGCCGCCCCGGCGCAGCGCCAAATGGAAAACCTCACTCGTGGTATTGTGGCCGTCAAGCAGCCCGGCAGCAGTGTTTATGTCGGTTGGCGATTGTTCGGGACTGACCCCGAGACAGTTGCCTTTAATCTCTACCGTGTTGCCGGCGGCGCGCCGGTCAGAGTAAATGAGACGCTTATCACGGGCGCTACGAACTATGTTGATAGCGAAACCGGCACCAATCAGGCGCTCCAGTACTTTGTCCGGCCGGTGTTGAACGGCAAGGAGCTGGCACCCTCCAAGCCAACTCACATCTGGGACAACAATTACCTCGAAATCCCGATACAGCGCATCCCCGGATACCGGCCCGGCGATGCCTCGGTAGCTGATTTGGACGGAGATGGCGAATATGAGATAGTTCTGCACCAGGTGTCTCGCGGCCGTGATAATGCTTTTGCCGGTTTCACCGGGACGCCCATCTTCGACGCATATAAGCTGGACGGAACGCACATGTGGCGCATCAACCTGGGAATCAACATCCGCGACGGCGAGCACTACACGCAGTTTATGGTCTATGACCTGGACGGCGACGGCAAGGCCGAGATGGCTTGCAAGACCGCTGACGGCACAATGGACGGAACAGGACAGGTCATCGGTGACAAGGACAAGGACTGGCGTACCTACAAGGAGGGCGACCGGACTCACGGTCGTATCCTTGATGGTCCCGAGTTTTTCACTATCTTCGACGGCCAAACCGGCGCGGCGTTAAAAACGGTTGATTATATACCCAACCGCTACCCTATCAACGGCTGGGGAGGCATCGGTGGAAATGGCGGTAACGACAACTACGGCAACCGCTGTGACCGATTCCTGGCCTGTGTTGCCTACCTGGACGGCGAGCGCCCGAGCGTGGTGATGTGCCGCGGTGTTTACGGCCGGATTGTCCTGGCTGCCTGGGACTGGCGCGACAGAAAGCTGACCAGCCGCTGGGTCTTCGATTCGGGTATCAGCTACCCCCCCTTCGAGGATGCCTCGCCTTACTCAGGCATGGGTGGCCACTCGCTGTCAGTGGCTGACGTGGACGAGGACGGAAAAGATGAGATAGTTTACCACTCGATGGTCATTGATGACAACGGCCAAGGGCTTTACTCCACCGGGCTGAGACATGGTGACTCGATGCATATCAGTGACATGTACCCCGACCGTCCCGGCCTGGAGGTCTTCACAATCCACGAAAACGAGGATGAAACCGTTCGGTTCAAGACCCCCGGTGCGGCGATGCGCGATGCGCGCACAGGCGAACTCCTTTGGAAGCACAGCCCCGGCGTCGATGTCGGCGGGGGCCTGGCGGCCGACATCGATCCTCGCCACCGCGGTTACGAGGCCTGGGGCGGGCCGGGAGGCCTGCGTGACTCACGCGGTAACGAGATAGGCCCCAATCCGCGCTCGAGCGGTTTTGTAATCTGGTGGGACGGCGATCTGCTGCGCGAGCTACTCACTCGTTCTACTGTCAGCAAATGGAACTGGGAAACAGGCGCCGAACAAAAGCTCTTCGCGACCGGAGCTCGGGGTGGCGGACGCTGCCCCAACATCATGGGTGACTTCATCGGCGACTGGCGCGAGGAACTGCTGATGACCGCTACCGACGGTAAGACCCTGCGACTCTACACCACGACGATTCCAACTGAACACCGCATCTACACTCTGATGCACGATTCACAATACCGCCTGGCGATAGCCTGGCAGAATGTGGTCTATAACAAGCCGCCGCATCCGGGTTTCTTCCTCGGTAATGGGATGGCGCCGCCACCGCGTCCCAACATCAAGCTCATCGGCAAGGGGGAGGCGATCGCCGGCATTAAGGCGGACTGGACAATCAATTAGAAACGCTGAGCGATAAGCGTACCATAAAGCCGCAGTTAAGAACTTTCCTGACGAGGTTATCATCGCGTTTAAGCTGGAAAGGATTTATCCATGAAACGACATTTTTTGACTGTGATTATTGTGATGCTCTTTGCCGGTGTGAGCCGGGCCGGGGCAGATTCAACTGAGACGCTGGACAACTGGCCTGCCTGGCGCGGGCCGTTGGTCAATGGGGTGGCGCCACATGCCGATCCTCCGGTCCAGTGGAGCACGTCGGAGAACATCAAGTGGAAACTGGATTTGCCCGGTCAGAGTAATGCTACGCCGATCATCTGGGCCGATCGGGTGTTTGTTGTCACAGCGGCCGAGAGTGAGCGCACCGTGGATCAGTTGTCGGCGCCGAAGATGGAGCCGCCCGGCGGATACAGGACCAAACGCCCCAGGCATTACTATCAGTTCCGGGTCTATTGTGTAAACCGCAAGACCGGTGAAATTCTCTGGCAGCGCGTGGCGGTTGAGTGTGTTCCGCATGAAGGTCACCATGGGACTAATACTTATGCCTCCGGCTCGCCCACCACGGACGGAAAGCGACTCTATGTAACGTTCGGCTCGCACGGGCTCTTCTGCTATGACCTCGATGGAAACCTGATTTGGGAACGTGATATGGGTAACATGGTCACGCGCTTTGGCTGGGGTGAAGGGGCATCGCCGGCCGTGTATGGCGATGCACTGGCCGTCAACTGGGACCACGAAGGAACCTCGTCCGTCTATGTTCTGGATGCCAGGACAGGAAAGACACGTTGGCGGGCAAAGAGGGACGAAGAGACGGCCTGGGGCACCCCCCTGATAGTGACGTACCGGGAGAGCGAGCAATTGATCCTCAATGCTACCCGACGCGTAACGAGTTACGATCTGGATTCGGGCAAGGTTCTCTGGGAATGTGGGGGACAAACCGCCGTGCCGATTCCCTCGCCCGTAGTGCTGGACGATATGGTGATTTGTATGACCGGCTATCGACGCTCGGCTGCTTATGCGATTGGGCTTGATGCTGCGGGAGACATCACCGGCACCGACCGCATCCGTTGGCATCACAGCCGTAATACGCCTTATGTGCCCAGCCCCTTGTTGTATGGGCAGCGACTCTATTTCACGAAGGTGAATCGGGCCGTGCTTTCGTGCCTTGACGCCAGAACCGGCAAGCCACTCATGGAGGGTGTTCGCCTGCCCAATTTGCGTGAGCTCTACGCCTCCCCGCTGGGAGCTGCTGACCGCGTTTATTTCGTCGGACGCGACGGGACCACTGTAGTTATCAAGAACCAACCCAAACTGGAGGTGCTGGCTGTGAATCGACTGGATGACCCCATGGACGCCTCGCCTGCCGCCGCAGGTAGAGAGCTTTTCCTGCGAAGCAAGAAACGGTTTTATTGCATTGCTCGGGCAACACCGTAACTGAATGATTCGTGAAGCCGATAAGCTGTTCAGATAAGCTAAAAACGTTGGCTGAAATGTCGTAACGAGGATGCCTCGAAAAAAGAAATTGTGGCAACAGGGATTTTATTATTTGACTTTGAGCTCTTCATAGGTGACCGCTGCTCATATCCCTTGCACTTCGGTTGTTTTTTCCTTCATTGCCGCGGAAGTAAAGAAATCTGAGGAACAAGTTTATAGAATCATACAGGAACACCCGGCTCTTCGCTTCTTTTTGCCATCTACTTGATTGTAAGTTGGTAATGTTCATTAATATTATTTTTAGACAGCTTGTTATTTTGTTGGGGATGAGTTATAATTTTTGGATGGTTTTTTTGGCTCTGGGTTTTTTGGCCAGGGTGGTTTACTAATTTTTCAACTTGACTGGCTTTTAAACTGTCATGCTGAGCGAAGCGAAGCATCTGGCCTTAGAACAGGATTTTGTCCCGTTCCGAGTGTGAGATTCTTCCCTTTCGGCTGCGCTCAGGGCTAAAGGCTTTTTGCGCTCAGAATGACAAGTTGCATATGCTCTTGTCAAAGCTAT
>JAUWBX010000308.1 GCA_030609625.1 Phycisphaerae bacterium | reverse complement strand
GTCGAATTCGGCGATAATCTTTTCGTGGTCCGGATGGCCTTGCATGAGGTTGCCGAAGTTGAAGAAGACCAGCTCCTTCGCCCCAGCCAGGACGCTCGTATAGGCCTGGTCGAGGAAATCATACTCGGCGCAGTCGCCGTGGTCGAACCATGCACCGCCTATCTTATCACCCGCGATGCCCGCGAGCCAGCGGTAGTTGACAAATCCCTCGTAGGGCTGAACGAAACCGAATCGCTGCGTGTTGCGGCCGCGGGTCTCCGTGCCGACCCAAACCTGGTCGAATATCCGGGGTAATGTTTCCGTGTCATAGCCGAACAGGTGGAACCGGTCGTACCACTGGGGATATTTGACTATCATCGTGATGGTGGGGTTGACCTCTTTCGCGGGTCCAACGAAGATTGATTGGGCCAGCTCGGTGAGCAAAGCTCGCCGATATTCACCCCAGGAACGGTCGCCCTTAGCGGCCTTCGATTCCTCGCTCACGTCGCCTGTGCAGAGAAAGTCATCAACGATAAAGGTATCGAAGATACCTGCCGCCGTGCGGATGACTTTCTCGATATCGCGTTGGGTCTTTTTATTTTGCCAGTTGAACCAGCCGAGGGGACCTTTTTGGCGTACGCCGAAATCACCGCCGGGTACAGTGGCGATACCGCCAACCACGTCGATGTCTTTCCGGCCGAGCCAGTTGCGTACAAAGATTAGGTGTTCGGGCCGGACAACATGGCCGCCACGATAGACTTCGATGTAAAGCTTAGTAATGCCCATGCGCTGGATAGTTTTCCAGGCCCGCGTGCGGACGGCCTCATCGGTAGCGAGCTGCTCGACCTGGCGCGATGTGGCGTAGGACCCGAGACGCAGATCGCCCCTCCGTGCCCGGGCTTTCCCCATCTGGCCTCGGGCGGTGCAATGCCCGGAGAAGCTCATTGCTATAAGCGCTATCGCACTAATCAATGCAACTGGTTTCACAAGCCCACCTTCCATCCCGATAATTCGGGATGCGTTCAACAGTTTCTCATGTCCTTACTGATTGTTTCTAAGTTTATCCTATAAAATACTCTGACCGAGGCGAAAATGCAAGTGATGAACTGTGAGATATTTTTGGGTTGCTTATGGCGATAGACCCCCTGTATAATCGTGTATTAAGCTCGATTCAACAAAGGAGTTACGCTACTACTGATTGGTCAAGACCGCCTTGCCTTTCTCCAATAAGTTTTGAATATGGGTTCCTGCATTTTTAATGGTTCGACAGGCTCACCATCCCGAGCGAAGTCGAGGGAGAGAGAAGATTGATATTTTTGAAGAGGTAAACAAGATGCCATCAATCGAAGGAAAGACAGGGTCGTCGGAGAATGCTTATGCCGGCCTCAGACCCGGAATTTTTGTATGTGCGGTGCTGTTAGGATTGGTCGGCAATATTTTGTCTGCAAATGCGGCACCGCCCACAAAGAGGATTAAACCAATCCAACTGCATCCGGATAATCCCCATTATTTTCTGTGGCGCGGCAAGCCGACAGTTTTGATAACTTCCGGTGAACATTACGGGGCAGTGCTCAATCGAGCCTTCAATTACAAGAAGTACCTCAAGACTCTTGAATCACACGGTTTTAACCTGACCCGGACATTCAGCGGGGCGTACTGTGAGCCTCTTGGAGCATTTAAGATTCAGAACAACACGTTGGCACCGGCAAAAGGTCGGTTGATATGCCCCTGGACCAGGAGCAATACACCCGGTTACGCAAATGGCGGTAATAAGTTCGACCTAACAAAGTGGGACAGCGCTTACTTCAAACGCCTTCGCGATTTTGCCGCCGAAGCGAGCAAAAACGGCGTTGTAGTTGAACTGGTATTATTTTGCCCATTCTACAAAGACGATATGTGGAAACTCAGCCCGATGAATGCCGCCAATAATGTAAACGGCATCGGCAAAATGGAACGCATTAAGGTTTATACGTTAAATCATCCCAAGCTGTTAGCTGTGCAGGATGCAATGGTACGCAAGATAGTCAAGGAGCTAAGGGACTTCGACAACGTCTATTATGAAATCTGCAACGAGCCGTACTTCGGCGGCGTAACACTCAAATGGCAAAATCACATCGCCGAGACCATCGTCAAGGCCGAGGCAAAATTCAAGGCAAAGCACTTAATCGCTCAGAACATCGCTAACAAATCCAAGAAAGTGGTCAACCCAAATCCACATGTGTCTATTTTCAATTTCCATTATGCCAAGCCACCAAAAGCTGTTACCGAGAACTACGGCTTGAATAAAGTAATCGGCGACGATGAGACAGGCTTTGCCGGCAGCGAGCCGAAGCCATATCGGCTGGAAGGCTGGGATTTTATCATCGCCGGCGGTGCAGTCTATAGTAACCTCGACTACTCGTTCACAGTCGGCCACGAAGATGGAACGGCAAAAATCAATGCCCCGGGCAGCGGTGGGCCGGTGCTGCACAAGCAACTGGAGATTCTCAAAGATTTCATTAACAGCTTCGACTTTATCAGAATGAAGCCGGACAACTCAGTCATCAAAGGCGGGGTTCCCAATAAGGCAACAGCGCGTGCTCTGGTCCAGGCGGGCCGTGCTTATGCCATTTATATCAATGGCGGCAGTGAAGCAAAACCAATCGTAGAGCTGCCAAAGGGAACTTACAGAGCAGAATGGGTGAACACAAAAACGGGAAAGCTTGATAAGACCGAGACGTTTCGGCACGCCAACGGCAATCGGACGCTGCTTTCACCTAAGTATGTTGACGATATCGCTCTGCGGATTCGGCAGGTGCCGAAAAACAAGTAACCTCAACGTCTGTGAGGATAGAAAGAACCGGTGGACGGAACAAGCGACGGTAAAAACGATTTAGTAACTGTTATTCACGACCGTATAATTATTTATCCCCAAGACTAATTTCGTATTGTATATAGAGCAGAATAGTAAGCGACGGGAAAAAGGTTTTTGTTGCGCTTAACGGCGGATGGGTTGACAAGGCATCAAATTAGTTAGTATTATACTGACAACAATCTACGGCTTTTGAATATGCGAGCAAACGATGACATTTTGGACCTGCTCAGGGAAAAGGGAGCTGAAGCTGCATGGAAATCGCAGCGAGGGGTAATATTACAGCCGGGCGCTATCGGCGATTGTATATTGACGCTGCCGTTAGCTGCGTTTATGAAGGATGTTCTCGGATTAGGCAGTGTTGATATTCTTGGGCATAGTGAATATGTCGGCATTTTACCAGGCAGAACCTGCATTGATGGCATTAGCTCCATCGATTCAAAAGATTTACATCGATTGTTTGTGGAAACGAAGACATTTGACCTTAAGGATGGGGACCCTTTGATAAACACATTTTCCGGCTATGCCTGGATTGTGACATTTTTAGGTGAGCCTGACAGCAACTTTGAACAAAACCTGATTTTCACCGCCCATTGCAGCCACAGTGCGGAAGTTATAAGCCTGTCTCTGAAGCCGCCAAAAGGTTTTTCCGGCCATTTAACCGACTTTTACATACAGCATTTTATCAGCCAGAGCGGTTTGTCTTTGCAGCCCCGGCAGGTTCGGCACGACGATTGTTTAATAAAAACAACCGAGGTGGATATAGCCCAAGGTAAAGAGCTGCTGAAAGAAATAGGTCTTGTCTCTGGTAAGAAACTGGTGGTTATTCAGCCGGGCAGTGGTGGAACAAGCAAATGCTGGCATATAGACAATTTTTTGGCTGTGGCCAAAGAGCTTGGTTCAGAAGGCATCGATGTGATATTCTTATTGGGGCCCGCTGAGCTGGACAGATTTAGTGATGCAACAATTAAGAACATAAGCAGTGTCGCAAGGTGCCTGACGAATTTGTCCCTGGCGCAGGTACTAGAGATTTTGAGTTGTGCGAACGGGTTCATCGGTAATGACAGCGGGATTACGCACTTGGCTGCGGCGTTGGGAGTCAGGACGTTAGCTGTTTTTGGCCCAACTAATTCGGTAGTATATAGACCCATTGGCTCGGCTGTAACAGTATTTGCGAAGAAGACCGCAGCTTTTGCCACGAAGCCCTCAGCGAGCCTGCAGCATGAGCTTTTAGATGTTTTGATAGGGTAAAGTTTAGAGTGCCTAAAGTTTGAAGTGCCTGAAGTTATTTGTTTTTTTAACTTTAGCTCACTTTAGGCACTTTAGCTCACTTTAGGCACTTTAACGGGGTTGACCACCGGTCAGTTTCTCTGCTATAAT
>JAUWBX010000532.1 GCA_030609625.1 Phycisphaerae bacterium | reverse complement strand
GAGTTTTGCTGACACCGCCAGCCGCAGCCGCAGCCAGCCAAAAATGGAAGATAATTTATTTACAAGTCCTTAATCCGAACACCATAAAGCGCCAGAAATACTCAGATTAAAATGGTCCTCTGGGAACGTTTGCCCTGCATTTTGGACATTCTTCTTGTTGACTATGCCAAAGGGCGTAAATAACACCTGGTATGACCCCGCAAAGTAAAAGTCCGACGCAAGTCAGTAATGATAATGCATCAGTACGCCTTTTCTGAAATCGCCCCCCGTAACCACACCATGGACACTTTAAATTAAGCCCACGGCCAAGTTCTTTAATAAATCCCATTTCTCAGTTCTCCCAGTTTTTCCATTTTGGTAAGATTTACTCAAGACCCTCTCTTTTTCCAACCCAAGTATCATTTTTTATTCAATACGTTTTTTGTAAAGCCGTGTCCGCAAAGCGTTTTTCCAGGCGGTCCAGTTTGAATCGCTTTGCTCACTGTCAATCGCCACCATTACCTGGCCTATCTTGGCGTCCAGGTCGTCGATGTAATAGACCATAAAGGCCTCCGCCGTTGCCGGCAGCTTTGGTGAGCCGAATTCATATTCGCCGTGATGCGAGAGGATAATATGCCCGAGAGCGTCCAGAACTGTTTGCTCAATCTGCGTTCCCTTAGCCTTTAGTGCATCAGCTTTTTGATTTATCATAAGAAAACTCTTGACAACATGGCCGATTAGCTGGCCTGAATCGGTATATGTAAAGGCCATATCGTACGAAAGCTCTTCGGTCTTGCCGATGTCGTGAAGAAATATCCCTGCCAAAACCAAGTCAGTATGCACCTGGGGATACAACGGTAATATCGCAACAGCCACACGGAGCATATTGTGTGTGTGCTCCAGCAGTCCGCCGATATAATTATGGTGGAGCTTCATCCCGCCGGGCGCATTGCGGAACTTTTCCATCAGTTCGGCGTCAGCCATGAATTCACCGACCAGCGTCTTTAAATGTGGATTTTTTATTCGGCCTACTATCTTTGTTACCTCCTCGAACATCTGCTTTGTGTCTTTGTCTGTTCTCGCAAGAAAGTCGTCTATGCTGACCTTGCTTGCATCGACGACGCTTATGTTATTTATGATGATTTGCAGGTTGTTCTGGTAAAGCTCGCTTCGGCCCTGTATATGTACAAAGCCGGGTTTTGGCAGCGCCTTATAAATCGTTTCGGTCGCCTGCCACATCCGTCCGTTCAATTGTCCGCTGCGGTCCAAAAGGAACATTGCGATGTATAAATCGCCTCGCGTCGTGCTTCGCAAAATCGGGTCTCTCACAATATAAATATCGTCGATTGCCTCTCCCGGCTCGATCTGGTTGATGAATTTATGTGCCATTATTCGCTCCGTATTTGATATTTCTGTTATTTAGTACTTGTAAATAAATTATCTTCCATTTTTGGCTGGCTGCGGCCCTGCCTGCCGGCAGGCAAGTTCGGCTGGCGGTGTCAGCAAAACCCTGCTCGCCGGCAGGCAAGTCGGACTACC
>JAUWBX010000136.1 GCA_030609625.1 Phycisphaerae bacterium | reverse complement strand
TTGCAGTTCGGGCGTCGGTGCTCTCAATGCAGCGGACAACAATAATCTGGCCGAATTCACGCTTGTTGTTTCTAATCCCCGTTGCGCGGTCGTTTAGCAGCACTGCCATATACTGAAACGCTCCGCTGTCCGCAAGTTCTTCCTCGACAATAGAGGTTGCTCTGCGGACGGTATCCAGCCGTTCACGAGTTACTTCGCCGACGATTCTGGTTGCCAGGGCCGGGCCTGGAAATGGAATCCGTTGTGATATCTCAACTGGCAAGTCCAGAGATTTGCAGACCTCGCGGACATCATCTTTTCGCAAAGTCTTTAGCGGTTCGAGGACGGAATAGCCGTAAGCCTCCTCGGTGTTGATGCCGAGCTGGGTGAGGATATTGTGCTGACGTTTGATACCTGCTACGGTCTCTTCGATATCTGTGAGAATGGTGCCGTGGAGCAAAAACTTTGCACCCGATTCGGTAACAAGCCGGCTAAAAACCTTCGAGTAAAATGTGTCGGTGACGGCCTGTCGTTTTTCTTCGGGGTCTGTCAGGCCGGCCAGGGCAGAGAGAAACTCCTCCTGAGCGTCCACCAGTTCTACAGGGATGTCCATATCAGCAAAGGTCTTAACGACTCCCTGGGCTTCACCTTCACGCATCAGGGCGCTATCAATAAAGACCGTTCTCAATTTATCACCGATGGCACGGTGTCCGAGCACTGTTACGAGGGAACTATCGACGCCGCCACTCAGGGCGTTGATGGCTTTTGAATCCCCCACCGTTTGCTTGATGTCAGCGATTTGTTCTTCGACGAATTTTTCGCAATCCATTAAAATCTCCTTACTGGTTCCTATTGAGTGATATTGAATTTAGCGTAACTTTGAGGGCGGGAATATAACAGTTCCGGCAGGGACTGTCAAGGATTGCCAAAAAAAGCTAAGGTAAATGTTGAAGTAAAATTCACCCTTAATTTTCTTGCAATACAAGGCTGTCGGTTGTAAAGTCAGTGCAAATTTATATGAAAGGGTTTTCCTTAAACAGAAGTCAGGGCGATTAGCTCAGCTGGCAGAGCAGCTGACTCTTAATCAGCGGGTCACAGGTTCGATTCCTGTATCGCCCATTTTTTTCATCTTTCCCGCTTTCCCGCTGTTTTTTTCGTCGGACCAATCACACCAATCCTCTGTTGAATAGCATCTACATAGCTGCGGTGCATTTTGCTGAGTTCTTCGCTGTCTGCTGTAAGGACATTCGGGAAATTAAATCCGGGCAGCTTGGGTGCCGGACGTTTTAGCTCCGGCAGATTCCCTGCCAGTCTCTTGAACTTGCGCCCCCAGGCCTTGAGAGTCAAATCTGCTTTGACCAGACCGGCGAACAGACTGATATCACTTGATTCAGGTGAGTCTGCAAACGGCCAGGAAAGCCATCCATCGGCCAGTGAACGCGAAGCCTCGACTTCGGCGCTGAGCCAACGCGCCTGTTCGTCCTCGCTAAGATAAGGATGGTGTTGTGGTGCACCACCGCCATACCAGCCGTATTCACCTAAAACCACCGGCTTTGAACTATGGCAGTAAGCCAAAACCGCCTGCAGGTAACCCAGATTCTTGACCCAGTTTTCTTCGGAGCCGAATGGATTACCAAGAGTCGGATAGAAATGAATTGTTACAAAGTCAAGCCAGTGGGCCTGGCGATGTGGATTGAAGGCTGAGTAACGACTCGGATTACCCGGGCGAACCAGCGGATAGGACCATTGGATATACCCTACGGTAATCAGGTGAGTTGGGTCGGCCCGGCGAATAGCCTCGACCTGGCGGCGCACCCATTGGTCAGCAAGATGTTCACGAAAAAGCTGCCAGTCGCACAATCTCGGATTTCCCGAGTCGGGTTGATTTTGGGCGACAGCCACCTTGCCCCATCGCTCCACTTCGGTAAGCTCATCACCCCAGGCGGCCTTCAGTGACTCCCAGCTTCCATAGGTTTTTTGCAGCCAGGCATTCCATTGGGGACGCCATTGTTCGACAAACCATGGCAAGTGGGGCTCGTTCAGAAGGTCCCAGGCAAAGATGGCCGGCTCGCCCCGATAGCGCCGGCCCAATACGTCCCAGAAGCGCTCAAGCGCCTGCAAAGCCGCTTCGCCCGCGAAACGGTCCGCCTTCCAATACGAAGGCTGACCCTCCCAATGGTCCGGGCCGGTGAGTAAAAGCCGGATGCCTGTCTCGCGGGCAATCTTGACAAGCGCATCCAGCTTCTCAAGAAACTGTTCTTCGATAGTCTCGGCGTTCGGTTGAAAACTGCCGGCCGTAAGGAAAACCCGTGCGCAATTGATGCCGAGTTTGCTCATAACCTGAAAATGCCGACGCACCTTTTCAGCGTCAAATTTCCGCCATATCTTCGGCGCCCAGCCGGTATGAGGGTCATAATAGTTGGTGCCGAAAACGATATAGTTACGACCGGAATCGCGCTCCACAAAACCGCGACCATCAGCTCTCGTAACTATCAATTGCATCTTTGAAGGCTCTGCCGCGCTGCTTGTTACAGAAAGCCCGATAGCTGCCACCGCCAGTACGGCAAGAAACCGGCTCCCAATAAGAAAGGACGGCAACGCCTTAAATGAACAGCTCAACCTTTGATACACCATTCGTCCCCTTGTAGTTATTGCTTGTTGGAGATGCTTTGACCCACCTCGGCGTACAGTTCAATCCCGACAACCACACACTTGCAGGACCAATCTCACATCGCCTATTTTTTTCACCTTTGCTGCTTTGATTCAAGCTGCATAGATTACCTCACGGCCCTTATTGATAGATTCAAGAAAATACGGATTCTTTATAGCACGAGGCATCACCAGGTCAATGTGCCTGTTGAACAAATCCTGCAATGCCTCAAGCAGGCCAAAATAAGCATCAGCGTGCTCACCCGGCTGCAACGGCAGAAATTCCACTAAGAAATCCAGGTCACTGTTTTCAGGGTCAAATCCCTCACCGGTCAAAGCTGAACCAAATACTTCGAACCGCTTGACATGGTACTTTTTGCAAAGGCGCTTGAGCGATTCGTAATTTTCCTCAATAAAGCTTATCATTCAATACGCACTCCAGAGATATAAAATCTGTGGGGTACCAAGTTCATACAGCGTGCTTCTGTCGATTTTTAATAAGTTTGACTTGCGGTAGCTCAAAAAGTCAGTCAAGGAGAATGGGTTGCGATATTGTACTACCTGGGCCTTGTCAATCCCCGCCAGAGTTTTGGCTAATTCTATTGCATCATCAAGATAGCCAATTTTATCTATTAGCTTTTCCTCATATGCCTCCTGTGCACCGAAAATACCGCCGTCAGCAAGCCGTCTGACATCATCCAACGTAAGTGACGCTTTTCTTCCCTCATACACAACCTTGACGAACCTATCAAGGGCAGGGGTGATTAGCTTGTCTCGCATATATTGGATTTCTTCCGGTGTTGGCGCCCTGAACGAGCTGGGCCAATCCTTTTTTTGGCCCGACTTAACAACAACCGGCAAAACGCCGAGCTTCTCTTCCAGCAGTTCCTGCACAACAAAATACCAGCTTATTACCCCGATGGAGCCGGTAATAGTGGTTGGCTCAGCTATGATTTTCTCGCATGCAACCGACGTATAATAACCGCCCGAAGCAGCAACGCCCTGCATAAACGCAATGACCGGCTTGTTTTCTTCCTTGCGGAACTTGCTGATTTCCTTATAGATTTGGTCGCTGGCTGAAATCGTTCCGCCAGGCGAATTTACCCGAACAATGATGCCCTTGACTCGCTTATCCTGCCGGGCTGCCTTTAGCTGCCTGTACACACTTTTGGCTTGTTCGCCGTATATCAACCCTTCCACCGAAATTATCGCAATTTTAGTTCTTGCCGGCCCTTCTCGTATAACTTCTTCCGTAAGGAGGCCTCGTTGTCCCGTCGCAAAGATAGCAACTACGCCAAGCAACATCAGGAATAGTGCGATATTTGCCATAACCGACAGTGCTAAAACAATGCCCCAGAAAATCCTCCAGCTATTAGATACGACCCGGGTGGGTCCTCCTTTCCTCCGTGGTTCCATTCTCACCCTGCTCGCACCCAGGCCGGAACTCGGCTCCGTCGTCCCTGACGATGAGTCAGCCGGGTGGCTGTTGTCCTGTTCAAAATCCATAATATACCCTTTCAAAAATAACCGCCGTCATTATAGACCGCACATACTCCACCGTCAATCTTCAAAAAATTTTACGATTATCCTACGCTGTCATTGCGAGCACCTCACCTGATCCTCAGGAGGAATGTAAAATAAAATAAGATATTGGCTGAATTACGCTAACATCATTCTATTACAACAATTACAGATAACATCATGCCGAATGCGATTGCTTAGTTCATTAGGAGGCTGGCGAAGAAGGATAGCGAAGGAGGGAGCGCAACCGAAGGGACATATGACATACGAATTTAATTGGCGGGAATGAGTGGCTTGGCTTAGTTTTCTGCTGTTTACTTTCCCTTTTTGTGGAAAAGGTGGGGCTGGGTTACTGTTGTTCCGGATTTAGCCTTAGGCGCCCTTTTTAAAGTTACATTAACCTGCTCTGAAGGCGGATAGTCTATTCCTTTTCCACTAAGCAATTCCTCAATAGTTAAAAGCTGCAATCTCGGATGCTTCCCCCACGCTGATTTGTAGAATCCCGCACTTGCCACTTCCTTACGCATAGCTGTTGTAGGCTTCTGCATCGAAATAAACACACCAATCTCTGCTTTCTCGCGCTCTACCACACCCCGTAGGTCTCGTACATCCTTTGGCCCTGTTCGACCCGCTTTTACAGAAAAGACAATCTGCTTTGTTTTGCCTCCCTCATGTTCATCGTGAAAATATAGACGACCGTCGATGCCTTCATCTGCTCCCTTTTTTCTCTCGACAGGTCGTGCTCCTGCTAGGTTAAGCGCCCACCACTGAAACTGATACGGATCCCGATCTGCCAGAGCCTTAGCATCTGGCAGACAAACCGGTTCCCCAATTACCTTATACTTCAGTTTGTCCCCAAATGTGTCACGTAGCCTTTGCTTAATAACTACAATTGCTGCTTGTGTAATATCTATTCCTATCCAATGTCTACTCAGCCTCTGCGCAACAACTGTAGCGGTACCGCATCCACAAAATGGGTCAAGGACCGTATCTCCTTCACTGCTGCTAGCCAAGATGATCCTCTCAAGCAAAGCCTCAGGTTTTTGTGTCTGGTACCCTAGGCGTTCCTTTGCCATTGGATTTACCGGAGCGACATCATTCCAGAGTTCATGAACTGCTTGACCCTCTAATTCATCAAGATATCGCTTCAACTGTGGTACTTTACTTTTTACATAAATACGGCCTTCCGCCTCTAGTTTCAGCATTTTCTCTTTTGTGAACCTCCAAGGCCGTTTAACGCCATGAAAATTATACACTGGCCCTCTCCCTCCAGGCGGATTCAGGTCGCTGAGACGAAATAACCTTCCATCTGGTTCTTTGTGTACAAACTTCTCTTTGACATACTCATCAGAAAATGGGCGTCGAAGATTATGGAAAATAAAAGAACTTGACTTAGTGTAAAACAATATCCGATCAGTTACCCTCCCAAACCGTTTGGCGTCAGCATGAAACCTAAAACGTTGCCATACTATTTCATTTTTGAAATTGACCGGACCGAATATTGCGTCCATTAATATCTTCAAATAATGCGACGCTGTCGGGTCGCAGTGCAAATAAACAGAACCTCTCTCTTTCAAGACTCGGTGTAGCTCCAGTAGCCGGGGTGCCATCATTGCCAAGTACGCCATCATATCGCTTGTTCTCAATGACGTGTAAAAACCCCGCATTGCCTGAGACACCTGCTCAGGAGCACTTTCTACGATCTCCTCATAGACCCTATTAGATTCTGTGTCCCATTCCCACGTGTCCTCGAACGCATGAATCTGAGCAGCCGAGCGGCTGCCGTTTTGTTCTTTAAACAAAACGTTGTAATCTTGGTTGCTGTTGAACGGAGGATCCAGATAAACCAGGTCCACACAGTCATCCGGAAAGTACTCTCGATTCCGAAGAATGTCAAGATTATCGCCGTAATACAAAACGTTTTCCGGCATACATTATACCCCTTAATAATTTCCGAGCTTATAAGCCCCCCTGTCCTTATTTACTCTTTTATTCCGCCTTAATATCTTCTTTCTCTAATACCCTTCGCTTTTTTAGCTTTCTTTTCTTTTTTTCCCTCTTTTTCTATATGAGTTGTGACCCATAACGAATGTTCACGTGATATGAGAGATTCCACTCTTTCCACAAATAAGGATTCTTTATCCGAACTATCCCTGTAATCGTCTA
>JAUWBX010000427.1 GCA_030609625.1 Phycisphaerae bacterium | reverse complement strand
CGGTATCTTTATCATAGTGAGCAGGCCAGTGGACAGGATAGCGAGTATCAATATAAAAGGGGTTGAGGAAGTGACAGGCCTGCCGGAGCTTTTCAACGCCTGGATTGTTCTGTTTGCAAATCTCCAACAGCTCCAGGAGGTTATGAACGGCTCTAAATTCCAGGCCGTTGGCAACTATAAAGGCTTTAAGATACTTTTCCGCTGCCTGCTGGAAATGAAAGCATATCTGAGGAAAGTAATTTGTGCACTCAATGCCCGCGCAGGCAAAGCCGTAATCTTCTTCTGCCTTGTCTATCTATTCTTTGGCAATTTCAGGCAGCATCGTAAAGCACTTTACCTTCCTTGAGAATAGTTTTTACGAATGGGTCACCCAATTTCAACCTTTGCTCAAGCTCCTGTGGTTTATATACGATAAAATCGGTAGCCAGCTTGTATTTGATAAGTGCCTCCAATTGACGGATTCTGTCAACGCCAAGTTTGGGAACATCGCTTTTTATAATAAAAAGGTCGATATCCGTTCCTTGTTTTATCTGGTCTTTGGCTAATGAGCCAAAAAGAATAATCTTTTCCGGCTTATAGAGGCGTACAAGCTGATTTACGATGTTTTGTATTTCTTTATCGAATTGGTTTTTCGATATCATTTTTATTATTCTCTTTTTTTAGCTGTTTTCTCGAAGTCACGAATATCATATCTGCTCGAAGAGAGACAATCCACAATTTTTTAGAAGTTTCGTTCGACGAAGCCGGTATCGATTTTATTTTTAACGAAAAGGTTGTGGGAGAGGATGTCGAGGCAGACGGGTATCGTTGTTTTAATTGGCTCGATAACAAATTCCCGCAAAGCCCTTTTCATCGTGGCAATGGCTTCAGTTCGCGTTCTCTGATGGACAATAAGCTTGGCAATCATCGAATCGTATTTCGTTGAGACCGTCCAGCCCTGATGGATGTGTGTATCGACTCTGACGCCGGGGCCGCCGGGCAGAATTAGCCGGGTAATCGTGCCCGGTGAAGGAGCGAAATTGTTCTCAGAGTCCTCGGCGTTAATCCGACATTCAATTGCTACGCCGGTATGCTTGATATTTCTCTGGCTGAATTTGATAGGCAGACCTGCGGCGATTTTCAACTGCAACTTAATCAAATCGTGGCCGGTAACCATCTCAGTAACGGGATGCTCGACCTGAATTCGTGCGTTCGCCTCAATAAAGTAAAAGTTTTTATCGTTGTCTAAAAGAAACTCAACAGTTGCGGCATTGACATATTTGGCCTTTTTTATAATCCTCAAGGCGGCGTCGGCGAGCTGCCCCCTTGTGTGCTTATCCAGGATAGGACAGGGTGATTCCTCAATCATCTTTTGATGTCTTCGCTGAATGGAGCAGTCCCTTTCGTAAAAGTGTAAAGCGTTTCCGTGATTGTCGGCTATTACCTGAACTTCGACGTGCCGGGGTTCAACTATATACTTTTCCAGATAGATGCTTCCATCGCCGAAGGCGGCTTCGGCTTCGGCACGTGCTGCGCTAAATGCCGAGCGCAGACTGATGTCGTTATGCGCAACTCTCATACCTCTGCCTCCTCCGCCGGCAGCAGCTTTTATTATTACGGGGTAGCCCATTTTGTTCGCCAGTTTTAGCGCATTTGATTCCTTTTCGATAGCACCATCGGAGCCGGGCACTACCGATACACCCACTTTGCGAGCTAACTCGCGGGCCTGGACCTTGTCGCCAAGCAATTGCATTGCCTCAACGGGCGGGCCGATGAATACTATCCCACACTCCCGACATATCCGGGCGAAGTTTATGTTCTCAGCCAAGAAGCCATAACCGGGATGAATTGCCTCAACGTCAGTAATCTCGGCGGCACTTATAATACGGGGGATATTCAGATAACTTTTGGCACAGTCGGGCGGCCCGATACAAATGGCTTCATCAGCAAGCTGCAAGTATGAAGCATCCTTGTCCGCCTCGGAATAAACCACAACTGCCCCGACGCCAAGCTCGTGACAGGCACGGATGATACGCAGTGCTATCTCACCTCGATTTGCTATCAGAATTCTTGAAAACATAATTCAATTTACTATTTACTATTGTCTATTTACTATTGGTTTTTGTTCTTCAATATTCAATTACACTGCATCTGTTCTTCTTTTCAATAATCAATAGTAAATAATCAATAGTAAATTATCAGTCTGGTTTGACCTTGAAGAGTACCTGGCCGTATTCAACAGCCTGGCCATTGGTTACAAGTACCTCAGCAATCGTTCCACTGGTCTCGGCTTTTATCTCATTCATAACCTTCATTGCCTCGATTATACAAACGACCGTCTGTGGACTGACCGTCGAGCCGACTTCTACATAATGCCCGGAATCGGGGCTTGATGTTGCGTAGAATGTCCCGACGATAGGCGATTTTATCTCCACCAAATCCTCTGGAGCAGGGGTGGTTTGCGAGGCGTAAGTTTGAATCAAAGCCTCGGTGCCTCCTGCGTGGGCAGGTGTGGCTCCGGGTTCCGGCCTCATTGTCGGTATAGCACTTACGGCCCCGCCAATAGAGGGTTGAGGTTGCGAGCGTTTTAGAAAAATCTTGTCGTCGCCGTGTTTTATCTCAACCTCAAGAAGCTCATTCTCTTTCATTATCTCAATGAGTTCTTTAATTTTCTGCAAATCGGTATCATTTTCCGCCATCGCTGCATCCTTTCCTTGCAACAGGTATCGCTCTCGTCTGGGCGAAGCCCGCCGTAGCCCGACAATCCGGATGAGTATAACCAAAAGGGGTGTTTTTGCAAACAATTTTTGGTACATCTGCAAGACAACAAATCCCCGCAAATATCCATTAGAAATTCTATTTTAGAGATGTTCAATGAGGTTTATGGACAAATATCTGCGATTTGCGAAAAAAACAGTTTCTGGACAGCTTATAATCACTTAATATATCAGCGTCTTATCTTATGAGGTATTGTCATTCCGCACCCATTCGGCTTTGCTCAGGGCAGGCTTTGATGCGGAATCCAGATCTTACGATAAATCTGGATTCCCGCTTTCGCGGGAATGACATTCATCATTTTAGCTGTAACAGAGCACTAACCAAATTGGAAAGGAGTTGGTATGAAACAGTTACAATCGGCAAAAACGCGGGGGATGTCACGGCGGAACTTCCTTC
>JAUWBX010000079.1 GCA_030609625.1 Phycisphaerae bacterium | reverse complement strand
GTCGCAAAGCACTTATTGAACTTGAGGTGCTGAACGCTATTGACCAGCTCGAGGCGAACTGGCAGCGCATTTTGGCCGGCAGACAAAGGTCTATTCTGGATGGTCGGCTGTTTCAGGCCGAAAAGCGTCAGTTTGAATTTGGCCTTGGGACATCGACAGATGTGCTTCAGGCCCAGACGAATTTTGCCGATGCACAGAGCGCCGAAATCCTGGCGCTGGCCGAGTATCAAATAGCACTTGTCGATTTGGCCTATGCGACCGGCACCCTGCTGGGCGCTGCGAAGGTACAATGGGAACCGATTGTGCCGCTAAGTAATAACGCTGCCAATTAAGACACAAGACCCAAGACTCAAGACCCAAGACTCAAGAACCCAAGAATCAAGACTTGAGTCTGGTGTCTGGAGTCTGGTGTCTGGTGTCGACGGTTTATTCTTCAACTTGCGGACAGGACATAAGATAGTCTATGCAATCACTTAACTTAGCTGTTGCGACAGCGATCGCGGAGTCTGCTGCACCGTAATAGAGATTAAGCTGGTCGGTTTCTTTATAAACAACGGCACCACTGGGAAATATAACATCGCCGACATCACCGATACGTTCATAAGGTGCTCTTGGCCCCAGAACCCACTCGTCACTTCGGCGCAAGACCCTCCAGGGTGAATTCAAATCCAAAAGCGCCAGCCCGACACGGTATATTGCTCCTGCGGTGGTACTGCGGACACCATGGTAGAATAACATCCAGCCGTGCGGTGTTTCTATGGGCTGACAGGCCAGCCCGACTCTGTGACAGTCCCAATAGGCATGCCTTGTCCTAATCAAAGGCCTATGGTCGCCCCAGTGCTTCAGGTCGGGCGAGAAACTTATCCACATATGGGCCTCACCTCGTACAATAGGACGGTGAATCAGTGCAAATCGTCCGTTAAACCTTCGTGGAAACAAACATGCATCTTTGTCTTCCGGCGGCAGCAAAGAGCCTAATCGTGCAAACGCCTTAAAATTCTTGGTAATCGCCAGCGATACTACCGGACCACCCTCACTGAAGGAGACATAGGTAACAGCGAATTGCTTCTGCTCTTCGAGCCAGACAATACGAGGGTCTTCCAGCCCCCACCTTTCCTCCCGAGAGCTTTGGTCGGCCTCGAAAGTGGGGGTCGGGTCAATTTCCCAGTTCGTGAACCCATCGGCACTGCGGGCAACGGTCAAATGCGAAAAGCCGCGCATATCCTCGACCCGAATCAACAGCAGCACCTCTGAATTTAACTTGGCAGCCGCAGGATTAAAGACGGCGTTTGTCGGATAAGGCCAATCCTCCGGCGTCATTATCGGATTGCCCT
The DNA here is from genome assembly GCA_030609625.1 of Phycisphaerae bacterium. Taxonomy (GTDB): domain Bacteria; phylum Planctomycetota; class Phycisphaerae; order Sedimentisphaerales; family Anaerobacaceae; genus NIOZ-UU13. Next base: position 6,217 of record JAUWBX010000079.1, on the reverse strand, counting down.
CATATCTCGTAAAAAGCACGTATGCTTTTTGTTGCCGTGAAAGCTCGGGCATAGTTCCAGCCTTAAAATACCAAAGGACTTATCTATACTAAAAACCAAGGGCGAAAAACCATAATTTGAAACTCAAAAGGTTCCGTTTCAAGCCCTTGGCAAAGCTTACCTCATTTAATCGGCAAGATGACCAATCTTCTGTAAGTCAAACTGTGAATTTTAGATACGAAGGTATAAAATTTTTCCGGCTCGCCGGATAATTCTAAGTAATGACGGCATATCTTGTGGGTCGCCCCTCATCTCTGCGAGCACAGAGCACAATTCACTATTCGCTTTTTTATACTATGTTTTTTTGACTAACTGTGTTTCGTACAAGCTTTGGTACAACGGGCAGGTTTGTATAAGCTCATCGTGCTGACCCTGAGCGATAATTCGGCCATCATCCATCACTACTATCACATCTGCTGTAATAACCGTGCTGAACCTGTGGGCTATTACGAAGCTGGTCCTGTCCTGCATAATTTCCTCGATGGCTTTGTGAATTTTCGCTTCACTGTCGGCGTCAATCTGACTTGTTGCCTCGTCGAAAATCAGGATGGCCGGGTTCTTTAATATCGCTCTGGCTATGACAATTCTTTGCAACTGCCCGCCGCTAAGACCGGAACCCTGCTCTCCGATGATTGCGTCATAGCCCTCGGGCAGAGGAGAAATAAATTCGTGGGCAAACGCACGCTTGGATGCTGCAATTATTTCTTCTCTGGTTGCGCCTGGCTTACCATAAGCGATATTCGCCGCTACAGTATCATTGAACGTTACGACATTTTGCGTAACCATTCCAATCTGGCTTCGCAGACTAAATAGTGTTGCGTCGTGAATATCCTCGCCGTCAATCAATATCTGACCGGCATCCGGGTCATAAAATCTCGGTATCAAATTTATCAGTGTCGTTTTGCCCGAGCCGTTTGGCCCTACTATGGCAATATTGTGTCCCGCCTCCACTGAAAGGTTGATTCCCTTTAATACGGGGGTCTTTGAGCCTGGATAAGTAAATACGATGTCCCTAAATTCGATTTTATTTTTCAAAGGTGCAAGTTCAAAAGCGTCCGGCCTTTCCACTTCCGGCTGCCGGTCAATCACGGAATAAACACGCTTTGACGCGGCGTTAGCCTGTTGAATCTTGTTCCACACACTGCTCGTCCGCCGTACCGAGTCCGCTGCTCCACCCAAACAAAAACACAGAGCGAAAAAGTCGGGCGGCTGCATCGTTCCCCCAAAAACCCACTGCGCACCAAATATCAACCCAACAGACCCCGCTATCATTCCAAGAGTCTCAAGTATCGGACCAGTTGCGGCGTCGATCTTTGCAATCCTGAATTGCTGCTTCAATAATTTTCGGTTGATCCCCTGAAAAATCCCGTGCTCATACTCCTGTTGGTTATACACTTTTACCACCCGTATCGCACCAATTGCCTCTCCCAGTTTGCCCAACATCTTTGCCCAGCTCTCAAGAGATCTTCTCGTAACACGCCTTATCTTCTTGCCAAGCTTGGCTAAAATAAACAACGATATCGGTGTCCCGCACAAAAATATCAGCGTTAAATTGCGGTCATACAGCATCGCCACACAAATAAGCCCCAATGCCTTCAAAGGCTCGCGAATGGCCTTACCGAGCAAAACCTTCAGCCCGACACCGATCGCTCCGGTATCTCGGACCAACCGACTGACCGTATCGCTCGGACCTTCACTGGCGAAAAAGCTTACCGGAATCTCAAGGGAGTGTTGAAAAGCATCTTCCCGCAAATAGGCCAGGGAGGTACTCACAACCTTGCTGGCCGTGTAATCCTGGTAAAATCGGGCCATACATCGCATCATTGTAACAACCGCCATCAAAAGTATAATAAATATTACAGCGTCTTTCTTACTCTCTCTGGTCTGCTCTTCTGGTATGAATCCAAGAAGCCTTTGCGCATAATTGGCATAGAATGGCTTTTTACCGCAATAAAGTTCCTGAACCGGCACGAACTCGTCGAGTCTGCGGTATTGAACTACTATGGACTTGACATTTGATATGGTGGCCAGTTCCTCAAGGAGTTTGCTCGACGGTATCTTATCTCTGTTTTCGTTGATTACACTGCTGCCGGCCCCGACAATCAGGTCTTGCTGTTTGAGGCCGGCCTGGTCGGCAAAGCTGTTCTTCTTAACGCTGGCAATGCGCAAATAATAGGCCACATCGGGATTATTCGGGTCGGAAAGTTCAGTGCTGTCCGGCACATAAAAGCTGAGCCCGTAGCGGTGCTCGCTAATCTTCCTGTCCATCCACCCGTGCAGTCCCTCTGCGCCCATCATCACCGTCAAAAGTGGTGAGATAGTCCCGAAGCTCAAGCCATAAAGAATGCTGATTAAAAATACACTGCAAGCAATCGTTACCAGTCTGTGCCATTGTGGCCAGACATACTTGAATACTCGCTTAAAAGCCTTCATTCAATAGATTTCTCCAATATAACGTATATTTTCTTCTACATGCTGTCTGCTACTGTTTACGACCCAGGCACACTAACAAACTTAGACCCGCCGGTCAAGTCTAAAGACTGTTGACTGCCAATGTCATTTCTGTTATCCTGTCCGCTCTTTTAAGGATACTCACAATGAAAATCGACCGTTTAATTTTGGGTGCGTATGAAACCAATTGCTATGTCCTTCGCAGCAGTGAGGCCGCTAAAGACTGTCTGCTTGTTGACGCCGGCCTGGGGGCAGGTAAGTTAATCAAGTTTCTTCAGGAACATAAATTAAATCCTGTTGCGGTGGTCCTCACTCACGGCCACATAGACCACATTGCAGGCGTGGCTGCATTGCGTGCTGAGTTTCCAGATATAAAAGTTCATATCCATAAGCTCGACGCCGAAATGCTCACAGAGCCTCAGACCAATCTATCCGCCATGACAGGAGGGTCCTTCAGCATCGAACCGACGGATTTTTCCTTAGAAGAGCAAAGCGTAATCGAGCAGGCCGGCGTAAAGCTTAGCGTGCTTCATACTCCCGGCCATACGCCGGGTGGTATCTGCCTGTATTCAAGAGATGAGGCGATTGTCTTTACGGATGATGCGTTGTTTGCCGAGTCAATTGGGCGAACAGACTTTCCGAATGGCAGTATGGAACAATTATTAAAGAGCATAAGGGAAAAACTCTTTACCCTCCCTGACGATACAAAAGTCTATCCCGGCCACGGCCCAATTACCACGATAGCCCGGGAAAAAGCACACAATCCCTTCTTCTAATAACCCTTTTCTACCGTTCCGAGTTCTGCCGGGGTAGGCCATAGCAATCTCAAGTTAACTTGCGATTATACTACATGTTCTTAATACTACAACGCCACTTAGATTTATTTATTTTCGATAAAGCTCTGTTGCATAAAAAGTTATGTTAATTATGTTAAATTCGAAATCCGACCCAGCAACGCTGGGTTCCGATCCATACCCGCCGGTGGCGGGTCGAAATCCGAAACAAACTCGAAATCCAAATTACCAAAATTCAAAACAAGTTTTCAGCTTCCGTAAGCGTTTTATTTTGAAAATTTGGATTTTGAACATTTGATATTGTTTCGAATTTCGGATTTCGTGCTTCGGATTTTAGTTCAAAAACAGGGTTTTCGATATTACATTGCGCTGTAGTATTACTCGTCCCATACCAATTAAGTGTAAGTTTAAGCTCAACCGGAAACAACCTCAGTTCGACTCCCTTAGAAGATGGGGATGATTATGGGGCGTGAAAAAAATGTGTAAAATAGTTTGAAGAAAATGAGTAACTGTAGTGTATATTACTATGGAAATGGAGTTTTTGGGCTGAGTTGAGAGAGCCTGTATTGGAGCCAGAGAGAGTGACGAGCGTGTGCCAGGAAGAAATAACAGCAATGCGGCGTTGCCGGCGGGGCTCGCCAGAGGCGTTTGAAGTTTTTGTGAACAGGTATATGAAAAACGCATATTTTATCGCTCTGGGGCTTGTGGGCAATCGCGAAGATGCGATGGACCTGTCGCAGGAGGCCTTTATTCGAGCATACCGGAATATAAAACACCTCAAGCCCGACCGAAAGTTCTTCCCATGGTTCTATCAAATATTGAAAAATCTGTGTATTAGCCATCTAAGAAAAAGAAGGTACAGGCAGACAAGCTCTCTTGATGCCGAGAATTGCCCGGAGCCGGCAGCTACGACGGATTGCTTTTCACCGGAGGTTGTGGCCGAAAGAAACGAGCTCAAAGACAAAGTCTGGCAGGCAATCGGCAAGCTGGACAATAAGCATCGCGAGGTAATTATATTGCGACACTTCCAGAATATGTCATACGAACAAATCGCTGAGGCCCTTTATTGTAATAAAGGCACTATTACGAGCAGGTTGTACTACGCCCGTAAGAGGCTGGAAGAATTATTGGGCACAGGGAAAGGAGGTTGCATAAATGACATGCCATAATTATAAAGACCTGATGATGGGTTACCTGGACAACGAATTGACCGATGAGCAGAAAAAGCAATTCGAAGAGCATTTGTCCGGGTGCCCCGAATGTGCCGGCGAACTTGAAGAGTTCAGGAAACTTAAAGCGATAACCGATGAGGTAACGTTAGTCGAGCCTGAGGACAGGATATGGCAGGACTACTGGAACAGCGTCTATAACCGCATCGAACGCAGCGTCGGCTGGATTGTGTTTTCAGTGGCCGCTATCCTGCTGACAATCTACGGCGGATTCAAGCTAATAGAAGATATAATCAAGGATGCCACAGTTGGTATGCTTTTGAAGGTCGGTCTGCTGGCACTTATAGCAGGGCTGGCGATTCTGTTTGTCTCGGTGCTGCGTGAGAGACTTCATTTCTGGCAAAAAGACCGTTACAAAGATGTAAGGAGGTAAGACAATGCTTTTATCCACGACAGATACGATTGAAGGCAAGAAGATTGTTAAGCATCTGGGACTTGCCAAAGGCAATACGATTCGCGCCCGGCATATTGGCAGGGACATTATGGCCGGACTGCGGAACATAGTCGGCGGAGAGATAAGCGATTACACCAAGATGATGGCAGAGTCCAGAGAACAGGCCCTCGACAGGATGATAGAGGACGCTCAGAAACTCGGAGCTAATGCGGTGGTAAAAGTGAGTTTTTCTACATCAATGATAATGCAAAACGCATCGGAGATTTTGGCTTACGGGACGGCTGTGGTAGTGGAGTGAGGTTTCGGGTTAGCAATTATAGTTTTTTCTGCTTTTTGTGAAAGGAGACCAAATGGATACGATTAAAGATTTTCTAAGGCCCGAAATAATATGGTTTCTGATAGGGCTTGCACTTCTCATTATGGAGTTTGTACTGCCCGGGCTAATTATCGCTTTCTTCGGGGTCGGGGCCTGGATAGTAGCACTTGTCTGCCTGATTACGAACATCGGGATAAATACTCAACTGATAATATTCATACTTTCTTCTGTGCTGTCGCTGATGTGCCTGCGGAAATGGCTTAAAGGAATATTCCTGGGCCATACGGGATCAAAACAGGACCTGAAACAGAACCTTGAGGAGTTTATTGGCCAAAGAGCGGTTGTGAAGGAAAAAATTACGCCGAAGGCCGGAGGAAAGGTGGAATTTCACGGGACCAACTGGGAGGCCCGCGCGGATGAGGAAATCGCAGAGGGAACTGTTGTTGAGATTGTCGGTAAAGACAATATAACACTCAAAGTAAAATTATTATAAAAGAAAGGAGCAAGCCATGTTAGCAGCAATACCAAGTGGAGCTGTGTTGACAGTCATTCTTGTTGGTGTACTTTTATTTGCCTTGGTCGTATTTTTCAAGACCATAAGGATTGTGCCTCAGAAAATGGCATATATCATCGAACGGCTGGGCAAGTACTCGACTACGCTCGAAGCAGGGTTTCACATACTTGCGCCGTTTCTCGACAGGGTTTCATACAAACACACCTTAAAAGAGCAGGCAATTGATGTTCCCCCGCAACAGTGTATCACAAGGGACAATATCGCAGTCGAAGTTGACGGCATCCTGTATATGCAGGTTGTGGACCCCAAGAAAGCCTCCTACGGAATAAACAATTACCAGTTCGCATCCGCGCAATTAGCCCAGACGACTATGAGAAGCGTAATGGGTAAGCTCGAGCTGGTACAGACGTTCTGGGTGCTTATCCACCCGCCGGTAGTTTTCTTAGGGTACGCATTTGCCTTTTTTGCATTTGCGCTCAC
>JAUWBX010000222.1 GCA_030609625.1 Phycisphaerae bacterium | reverse complement strand
CGCAAATTTTGCCCCCCATGGGGGGCACTCCCTAACGGTCATAAGCTAAAGATAAGTGTTAAGAAGAAAGGGTAGAAAAAACTGTCATTGAAGGGAAATTATAATTGACGCTGGACATTCTTGTGCAGAACTTTCTATTTTTCCCATTTTTGTCTGGACATTCGGTTGGGAATTTGATAGAATAATACATCATAAGGATGTTCCTCATGGGAGGGGGACTTACTTTCAGAGGTTTTGCTGAGTAGCAGGTGTAGGCCTTGTAAGCCGGCTGTTAAATACAGTATAAAAGCATTTTTATTTTTTTGAGGGGAGATGAAAAGACGTGAAAAAGTTAATTACAATTTGTGTACTGTTCATATGCTTTGGATTAACTGGATCTGCGCAGGCAACCATAACTATTGATTTTGAGAATGATCCGACAGGTCTAAAGCCGAACGGATGGATTAGTGCTGATTCCCCCCTCGTGAGTTTTACGGATTCGTTGGGAGCCGACCTGATTGTAGGCAACTATGGTGTTTCAAGTCACGGTAACGCACTCGGAGTGTATTGGGACGATCCGAGTTATATGATCATGAACTTCTCCGTTATCGCAACCACCCTCGATTTGGAATTCGGCAATGACGACCCAGGCTGGTCCAACCCAGGTGATATGGCGATACTGTCCGTTTTTCTCGGGGGTACCCAAGTCGGTCAGACATCTGTCGTTATGAACAGAGATGATATAATGAATCAGTCGATATCGATTTCGGGCGTGAATTTCGACCAGGCTACTTTCTTCTACAACGTGAGCAGAACACCCCCTAACCCACCTGGTCTGATCGAGGTCGTGGATAATATCAAGTTTAACGTAATCCCCGCACCCGGGGCAATTCTATTAGGTAGCATTGGCGCAGGCCTTGTCGGTTGGCTGAGAAGACGTAGAACAATATGAGCTATCTGGGAACACGAATATGAAGGGCTGAAAGTCCCGACCTAATCGGGGCGTACAGCCCTTTTTTCATTGCTACCGAAATCTACTTACACTATCTCAAATAATCTCACAACCCCGTAGGGCGCAAAAAGTATTGCACTGCACGGGCTACTTAATCCGATGCTAAAAAACCTTCGTTTTTTCGCTAAAATCAAGGTGCGATTATGTGTGGTTGTCAAGGGCCATAGTACAATCAAAGAGACACTTGACATTCTTTAGTGCTCTCGAGGTTTCCAGCTGGGACCGAACGCACTGTCAGTTTTACAGTGCCGGCTGGTTTGTTAATCGAAATCTTCTCAATACATCGCCGCAGGGCAACCAGCTTTTCCTGAGCCAGGCCTTCACGAAGGGTAAACTCCAGGCTTGAAATAAACTCCATAGCATCAGCAATCATGCTTTTTATCTCAGCTTGCGATACCACAAGCCGATCGAACTCTTCGAGTCTGGCTTCGAGTTGCTGCTTCTGTTGTTCCAGCTCAGTTAATCGCTGGTCTACGAACTCGCGGTTAGCGGAAGTTATGTTGTCCAGCAGATTGTTGATAATCTTCTTGATTCTATCCTGTTGCCTTTGAGCTCGCTTACGAGCAGCAATGAATTCTTCCACCTCTGAGCCAATCTGTGCCTTCACCGCCTGGGCTAACTTTCTACGGCCACCCGGGGCCAGAAACGGCCGGTAGAAATCAATAACCGTATCGGTAACTATCGACTCCAGGACCTTCTGCGGGATAGCGTTTAGTTCGCAGATACTCTTTCCCTTGGAAATATAACCGCCGCATCCATAGTAGCGTGTCTTTACCCGTGTACCATCCACTCGCTTCTTGCCCTTAACTCGGGTAACTCCCTGGTAGCGACAGCCACAGAGACTGCATTCCATCAGCCCGGAGAGTATGAAGCGGCTGTGCTGGCCGTTCCAGGTTTTCCCATGGTTCTTAGTCCTCGAGTTGTGTCCTTGCTGTTCAATAGAGGAGGGTTGAGTTTCACGTTGTTGTCTTGCCTGCTCAAATAGTCTCCGGCTTATAAGCGCTGGATGGGCATCACGGACGACAATCCAGTCCTGTTTCTGGTTAGGCACCAATCGTGCCCCATGTATATTCTCGCGATCTACTGCCTGTCCCTCAATAATTCTATGGAACTGGCTATCCGTGCGGCGGTTCCATACCATATCTCCGGTGTAGAGAGGATTGACCAGAATGGTTCTGATAGTGGAATCGGCCCACTTGCCGTAATAGATATAAGACCATTCTGGGCCGCGCGGCGTAGCAATGCCTTCTTGATTAAGCGTATCAGCCAGAGATCTATAACCCTTGCCTTCCTCAGTATACATCTTGAAGATACGCTCGATGACTTTTACTCGCTCGGGCTCGCCTAGTGTAAGTCTGGCATGATCGCGTTTTGAAATGTTTAGCGATTCTCCACGAGCCAGGGTACGAATGACCTTACCCTGCTTATTTAAGACTTTCTTGGAGCCATTGGGCATATATCGCAGTATTAGAAGAAACTTACCATCGGCATTTTCATAACGCAGGTCATACCCATATGGCGGTGTTCCGCCCATCCAGAAACCGCTCCCGGACTTGGAAAGCAGCCCTCGAATTGTGACCTTTGACAGGTCTTTGGATTCCTGACGGGCCTGCCATTGTTTGACGGGTCGCAAAAGGTCATCGGTTGTATCACCACTGAAATTCTCACTGACATAGCGAATCTCAATACCGTGGGTGCGAAGCAGGTATCGGTAGTATCCAGCCTCATCGTTGTCGAGGCGTCCGAAGCGTTTTATGTCATATACCGCGATAATATCGAAAAGGCGGGGCGAGCTTTCGGCATCTTTGATCATCTGCTGGAACGCTCGTCTGCCCAATGTTGATGTGCCGCTGATGGCATCATCGATGTAGAATCTCAAGAAGCGCAGGCCGTTTTCAGCGACATAAGCACTGATAGCATTTTTCTGGTCTTCGATGGACTGTTCCTGCTTGTCCGTGGAACGGCGGACGTAGCCGACCGCTCGGCTATTCTGGCGGGTATTTGAGTTTTGTCGAATCATGTAAGTAGCGTCCATTAAAAGAGTTATAATCAGTTCCATAGAAACCTATATGGGTGGATATATCAAGACAATATTGACTTATCTGCCCGGATATTTGTGAAATTATCCGCCTTTTTGGTGTTTTTTGGGCCGATTTTGGTAGGGGAAGCGATTATTTTTTGTGAACCAGCAATAGTGGCAGTATGCGGGTAATATTAGGTGATATTTGGGCTTGGTTTACAGCTTATTTTCGATGACATTTGGCCATGTTACGTTTTCCAGTTTTCGAGATTATTGTCTTGTATTTTCTTTAGTTTTTTGAATGCCCTTTGTTTATTAAGACGATTTGCGCGACTATCTACGATGGTTGCAACCTACTACCAATCACAATATACACTGCCTAGCTTATATCGTGCCACTTTAATTGCCATTTCCAGCGCATCGGGGCCATCATCGTGTTTACCGAGGGGAAACTGGCGCAGCTGTTCCAGTAGAATTTGGTGGCGGCGGCTGAAAACTATCAGGCCCTGAGTGACGAGAGCCTCAAGGCCTGCAATCCGTGCCTGTTTATTTGTCTTGCTGTTAATCGGACGGCTATTAAAACGGACGCCGGCGAGCTGGGCTCGCTTGATTAAGTTGTCCAACATGATCTCTTGAAACTGATTTTTTTCGAATGCAAATCTAGCGATGGGATATATCCTGCAGTACTCGATGATTTTTTCGATTGTTTGATCCGGTGTTCGACGAGCTATGTCTGCAGCAATAACATAATGGACACCATCACGCTTGTCTTTTGCAATAACTATAATTGCAGAATAATCACCGCTTTTGCCTTTACCCATACTGGGGTCACATGCTGCAGAGAATCTGGCATCTTTGCCGAGAGATTGAATAAGCTGTGGCGAGCTTTCATATTTATGGTCCCAGTAATGGAAGTTTTCCTCTCTGAAAATACACGCATCGGGGTCGAGGGGCTCATTCTGTTGCTCACGATAAAAAGTAACAGTCCCATCACGTTCAAGCATGGCCATAAGTCTGTGATAATCGTCGCGCTGTGGCCAAAGTACCTGGGTACCTTCCAACATTGCGTTGCAATTGGCTTCGAAGTATGCCTTTGCGGCCTCGGGGCCGGTTTCTTCTTCAAACTCCGAAAGGCCCCGAAAAATAGATGACCATTTCTGCCAGAGTTCGGGATGATCGCTGAATTTTTCAATGGCCTTATATTTCTTGGCAGTCCAGCCCGGATTGCAAATAGGATCAAGAAGGTTAGCCAGTAGCGAGTCGTAATGCAGTACGTTACCGGTCACGATAAAATTGGTTGCCGGATGGCCGGCATTCATCAGTGTGCCGGTAAACCACGATTTGAGCTTTTCACGCTGCTGCTCTTCTCTGACCTGCTCAAGATTCTCAAGGTCATCACATATGATAAGGCCAGGCCTGTCCTTGCCCTTTTTGACACCACGGAGCTGTTGTTCTGCACCATAGGCTGATATCATTGCGCCATTTGCGAGCAGGATTCGGTTGCTACGCCAGGGTGTTTGCTTTTTGCTTCTGCAGACTTCAGGAAAATCACTTAGAAACAACGGATTAGTCTCCAATTGCTTCTTGATGTCGTTCAGCCGCAGGATGGCCTGGTCTGAGGTGTTTGACACAATCAGCACGAAGCTCTCTTTGCCGTACAGCACGCACCATAAAGGGTAGGCCATTGCAATTATCGTACTTTTGGCGTGGCCTCGTGGGGCTGCTATCGCCACGCGTGCATTGCGTTTTACCGTGATCTCTTTAAGCAGAAAAAAGATTTCTTCGTGCATCCTTGAGAAAGGCAGATTGCAGTGGGATTGTAGATAGGCCTCTGCAAACTGCTGTGGAGACTGTGCCCCGGTATTTCTTCGTGCCTGGACGATTTCTGCCAAAATCAAAGCAAGGTATTTATTAGCCCGATTCATTTTGAATCTCCCTGCTTTCAACAATATTGGATATTTTCTCGATTTGGTTTACCAACCTGACCTTTCCAAGTTCGGTTTCGATTTGATTAAGCTGTTCTGTTAGTTGAGGGTCGGTTCCTTGAGTTTCTCCGGTGATTTGCCTCAGTCTTTGCACTTCCGCCTGCAT
>JAUWBX010000435.1 GCA_030609625.1 Phycisphaerae bacterium | reverse complement strand
CTTATACACTTCCTTTCCTTTCTGCTGAAAATAGTTGTCTGTTTCACTGCCTACACAGCAGCGAAAAAACGTTATTTTCGCAGAAATTCCTTGGAAGTGCCGCAGTTTTATTCCGCCCCGCCACCCGCCGCGATTTTGCTCCGCCCTTTACATAAAGCCAACAGAACTCTCATCCTCATCGTTTGATATGGTTTAGAAGCTGATAGCAGTTTCCTTATCTGAATTATAGTCAGGGATTTCACAGGCCTCTCATCTTCCTTTAGTAGCTCGATCTTTATCTCACCATTAACGTACCTGTTTTCCCTACACCAGTTAATAAACGCTTTCAAGTTTCTGATGTCTTTGTTAAGCGTCGGTCGTACTACTTCATTGCCTCTTTCGAGTATAAATTTGTCAATGCTGTTTTGGGTAATCTGCTTTGAATTACATTTTCCAACTAACCGTTCAAAATGACGCAGAGTGAGGGCTACTTCATAAAGTGAATCCTCGACAACACCAACCACTTTTTTACGGTGCTCATACTCGTTTCGCATCTGCTGCCAATCGACGGTGACCGTCCCAGTAAACACGTCGGAGTTCAATTGAGCGTATTTTATCTGGCGATAATGTTCGGCCAGAGCTTTACTTGGTAAGGCCTTTGCTTTGCGTTTGCCGCTTTCGTATCATCCAACCCACCAGCCTCTGATACCTTTTCTTTTGTAGATCCAGACTTTTCTCATAACTCAATCTATCGTGATTTTAGGTGTCTAAATCAAGCGAAAAAGAAGGACGGGTTTCATGCAAAATAGTGTCAAAATGGAGACATGCGCCGAGGTGTTTAAGCTTAGTGAAATATAAAGCTATATTCCCAAAAGGGTTATATGATAGATACATTTCTTTTCATCCAGATACTTAATCCGATGCCAAAAAGCGTTCGTTTTTTCGCTAAAATCGCGGGACGAGCAAATTAAAATATGACTTCGAGGCCGATCGGTTCCAGAAACTACTTAAAGAAAGAGCCACCAAGAAGGAAATTTCCTGCAATAACTGCAACGGATCGGGAAAATGCCTAACTGGTTCTATCAGGGCCTGAGCATCTGCGATGTTATGAAACTGGCAGGGCACTCGAAATTTGAGACTACCTACAATTTTTACCTTCAGGTTAAGGATGGTTTATTGGATCGTGCGAGGAAGGCAATTACCCATATCGTCAGCCCAGAACTGTTGCAAAAGTGTTGCAGCAGTGATTTTGAGGGTTCAACACAAAAGGCTGCCAAACGTAAGTGCTTGACAGCCCTAAAGTTAGCGAACGAGGCCGATGAGACTCGAACTCACAACCTTCGGATCGACAGTCCGATGCTCTAACCAATTGAGCTACGGCCCCATAATCTCAATCATAAACTACAATATATCAGCACACCAACTTTTATGTCAACTGTTTTTATACAAAATAGGCTCATCCAGCCAAAATTTTGATAAGGACACTTATGAATTATGAACTTACGCTCCTATTTTCTCGAAGCTTGTGAGCGTCTGACCACGGGGTGTGACTTGGTGCCTTTGTTGGAATATTGCTGCAGAATCCTTATAGCTTTTTTAACGTCGGCGACTTTTAGGACGCCTGTTGTTCGGCCTCCCTTTGCCCCTGCAGTGCAATACGCGTATGAAATATTTATGTGGTTCTTGGCCAGTTTTTCCGCAACCACCGCCAGGGCACCGGACTTATTGGTCAGCGTTACACACAAAATCTCTGTTTCATTATGGGGCATATTTAGCTTTGCTAACACTTCCTTTGCCTTTTTGGGCGAAGTAAAAACTATTCGCATAACCCCGTGCTCCACAGAATCCATCATTGTCATCGCTACGATGTTAATCTTGGCTTGTGCAAATTCGCCGAGCACCTGAGCTAATACCCCCGGCTTGTTGACCATGAAAATCGAAAATTGCGTCGTAATATACATAACGTCAACCTCTCTGAGTAAACACATTCCTGCTTTGGCAAGAACGACATGTTACCCCTGAAAAAGTGGAAGTCAATCTGTGCCCACTGCCTGGAGGGCGCTTTCTTTATCCGGGAAAAACCTGAAAATCTTATCCAGATTGGTTATCTTGAAAACCCTGTGCAGTTGTGGGTTTATCGCACTAATCACAACCTCGCCGTTATACGTTTCCAGCTTGGCCCGGATGTCCAGAAGCAGCCCCAGCACCTGGGATGAGAAAAACTTTACACTCCCAAAATCGAATATCAACTTGTTTGGTTGATTTCCGTCAATAAATTCTTTTATCTGTTTGGCAGCGGAGGTTATTGCATCCACATCACTTACTGAAGCAGACTTGAAAGCTACTACCACAGTGCTGCCCTCGCTTGTTATTCCTATGCCAATTTCTTCGTTCATGACAATCGACACTCCTTCCCAATCAGGACTTAATGCCATTATCTCAAATTTAACCTGGTGGCACGGCCATCTTGGCCGTGTTTTCACGGGCTGGAAGCCCGTGCCACGAGTTCTTGCTTATTTTTGCTCATTTTCACACATTTATCAACAATCATTTATCAATTATCAACTTTTTTTAGTATCTCCAGCAGGCAACAAAATGCTCGTCATAAGTGTTCCCCCCCCTTTTTAGTGCCGGCATCTGCTCTAAACAATCACTTTGGCGCCGAGGACACCTCGCCTGATATGGACAACCGGTTGGTGGGACCCCGCCTTGCGGGAACCGATTCAAGGCGCTCGGTACTTCGCCGCCCAGTGTGGTTCTCCGGCTTTGACGGGGCCGCTCAACCTCCGGGACAGCCGAGATAAGGGCACGCGTATAAGGATGCAGAGGGTTTCGATACAACTCTTGAGCCGTAGCCTGCTCCACTATCCTGCCCATATACATCACCGCCACAATGTTACAGAAAAACTCCACCACAGCCAGGTCGTGTGCGATAAATAAGAACGTCAGCCCAAATTCTTCCTGCAAATCTTTGAGCAGATTCAAAATCTGCGATTGAATCGAAACATCGAGAGCACTAACCGGCTCATCGCAGATAACCAATTTTGGTTTTAGCGCCAAGGCCCTGGCGAT
>JAUWBX010000281.1 GCA_030609625.1 Phycisphaerae bacterium | reverse complement strand
GATAGTAGAGATAACAGGACTATCGCCGAGAAGAAAATCGCCGCCGTTGGGCAAAGTCCGGGAAGGTGATGACCTGGCGGCGGCTATAACGATATTGGACAGGCTCGACCGAATGGACAAGTCTGATACGCCTGATAAGCCGCTGCTTTATGAAATCGACAGAATAGATGTAAGTAATTTCAACGGCATAAAAAACAGTAAGCGACCACACATTGTTTTATACGCGAAGGACGATACCGAGATTATATGGGGAGCTGAGTTTGGCACCTGGCGGCGCTATCTGGAATCGACCGATGAACAGAAACTGGCGAAGCTTTACAGTTATTACAAGGAGAACGGCACACTGTCAGGCGATGCAAAATATATCAATCTGTGTGACCCGCAGGACGATATCCCACTGCCGATTGATAAATATTAAAAGCACGAAGCACTCCACAGGACACCTTGCGGTGGAAATTCGACCTGCTGCGACGAGCGCAGCACGGCGAGAATACAAATCAAATTCAAGTGAACTAAAGTGCCTAAAGTGAGCTAAAGTGAACTAAAGTTATTTTTCTTTCTAACTTTAGGTACTCTAAACTTTAGTCACTTTGATATTGTTTCGGATTTCGATATTCGGATTTTATTAGTAGATGGTCTTTTGTTTTGGCCCTGAGTTTCTTGTGTTTAACGCAACTGCCAAGTCAGTATAGTGGTAGGGGATTTGGAATTCAGTACAGAGGGATTTAAGTTTCTTCAGGGCCGACTCGCTCAATTCGCTTTGGAAATCCGCATCGGCATCACAACAAAATATTCTACAGGCGGCGAAACGATATTCATAGACCGTGCACTTGCCGTCGATGTTGTAAGGGCATCGGCTCGACAGCATTGACTTGATGTTTTCGGCGCCCAGATTTGCAGTCAGATACATCAATTCCGGCGGGGTAACAAATAAATGGTGGTCAAACTTGTCGAAATCACAACATTTACCACAAGCATTGCATTGGCCGGTTAGCTTATTGTTATCGCGAATCTGGGTGTCCAGCCAGTTGTAAATTTCAGCTACTTTTTCGAGGAGTCGGTTGTTCGTTCCGCATGCTGCCACCATTTTTTGTTCCTTTTGATTTTTTCTATTTCGTCGTGGGTGTAGAGTCTGCCGTGGCTGATGCCGGGGCATTTTTGGGCGGCTTTGTTCCAGGCATTGGGATTGGTTAAATTGTCAGGCCAAAAGGGCCAGGTCCTGCACTGGCTTGGGCGAACAGGGTAAATAACACATTTTTTTTGGCCGGCGATGTCTTGCAAAAGTATGCAATCTTTGGTGCCGGGGTGTTCGATAATCGTTGTCCGCAGGCCGACGCGCTTCAAGTATTCTTTTCGCACCTGCCCCACAGATATTTTCAGGAAATCAGCGATTATTTGAATCTCCGGCTTAGTAACCCAGATATAACCTTCCCCCGGCCCGGAGCAGCACCGCCCACACTGCACACATTCAAAATGCAGACCGCCAACATACCAGGGCATACTATTACTATCAATCATCCGACAAATCTGATTTCAGCCACTCTGCAACTTGGTCAACAAATCCTCGGGCACTTTCAAATGCATGGCGGGCATTATCTTCTGATATTGAAAAGTTAGACTCGTAGTCACCCAATTGTCTCTCACCAAAAATTATATTCAGGTCTCTACCCAGCCGTTTTTCAAAAATCCCTGTTTTCACAAAATACTGACCAAAAGCAGAAATAACAGCTTTGTGCGAAGTAAAAGTCATTTTCTTTTTAAGCAGCGCTGCTTGAGCCGAATAAAACATCGCATAATATGACCGCGAAACAGCAGAGTCATAATCACCGTCATGAATCAATAACTCGGTACTTCTCAAATATCTGCGGGCTTTTTCGATAAGCGCTTGAATCTGGCTCATACGGTTATACCTTCCCTACGGACATTTATAAGAAAGGGACTTTCGATTTTATCGAAATTACTCTCGGAGACCGGATATACCGCTATCAGAACATTATGCTCAAGATTCAAATCTGTAAATATATCAGCCATTCGGTCGATCTCTTTACAGGGATCAACCGTCCCTGCCAGCACAACAGCAAGATCGATGTCCGAATGTTCATCATTGGCTTGGCCTTTTGCATACGAGCCATATAGAATGATTTTCTTTAGACGTTGGCCGTATAACTTTTCGGTATTTTCTTTGAACTCTTTAAGTATCGGTTCTATTTCCATAGTGTAGTCCCGAGCATTTTCTCTTGGTTACCTGAATTATACAAAAATCCACCTGCTATAGCAACCGCCTTGCTTTTAATATTTAAAATGCAGACCAGCAACGTACCACGGATTTTTCTTAACCACAGATTTCACAGATTGACACTGAAAGACCAGAAATCACATTTATATCACCACTTCAGGACGGCACCGGTGTCGGCGCTGGTGGCCATTGAGGCGTATTTTGCCAGGCAGCCTTTTGTTATTCTCGGCTTGGGCGGCGTCCAGGCCTTTTTGCGTTTGGCCAATTCGTCATCGGACAGCTTTACGCTTATGCTGTTGTTGGGTATGTCGATTTCTATTATGTCGCCGTCTTTTAATAATCCGATGGGGCCGCCTACGGCAGCTTCGGGACTTATGTGGCCGACGCAGGCGCCTCTTGTTCCGCCGCTGAACCTGCCATCGGTAATCAGGGCAACAGACTCGCCCAAACCTGCACCCATAAGATAACTTGTCGGGCTTAACATCTCCTGCATACCAGGGCCGCCCTTAGGGCCTTCGCAACGGATTACCACGACGTTACCCTCTTTGACTTTGCCGGCCAGGATGCCGTCTCATGCCTGTTCCTGGCTCTCGAAGATAACGGCAGGGCCGGTGTGAGTTAGCATCGCAGAGGCGACCCCGGCGACCTTGACCACACTGCCGTTGGGTGCGAGATTGCCTGTTAGAATAACCAGGCCGCCGGTCTTCGAGTACGCATTATCAAGTGAATGGATAACTTCGGGGTTTTTGATTCCGGCATCCGCTATGTTTTCGCCAAGTGTGGCGGTAGTTACCGTCAGACAATCGGTATTAAGAAGGTTTGCGACCTGACTGATTTCTTTTAGTATAGCGCTTATACCGCCGGCGGCGTCAACATCCTCCATGTGATATTTGCTCGACGGCGCGACTTTGCAGATGTTGGGACATTTGGCTGAGATTTCGTTTATGCGTTCGAGGTCGTATTTGATGCCGGCCTCATTGGCCACCGCTAATGTGTGCAGTATGGTATTAGTCGAGCCGCCCATCGCCATATCCAGAACAAGTGCGTTGTCCAGCGATTTGGTATTGATTATATCCAGCGGTTTGATGTCCTTTTCAATAAGTGTGATAATTTGTTTGCCCGCCGCCTTGTAAAGCTGCTGGCGTTTTGGGTCAACGGCCAGGATTGTTCCATTGCCGGGCAGTGCCATTCCGATTGCCTCGCAAAGACAGTTCATTGAGTTGGCAGTGAACATTCCGGAGCAGCTTCCCTCGGCCGGGCAGGCAGTTTGTTCAAGCTCCTTTAGTTGAGCTTCATCAATTTTGCCGGCGTTGAATTCTGCAACGCCTTCAAATACGCTGATAAGGTCAACGGCTTTTCCATCCTTTGTTTTTCCGGCGGCCATAGGTCCACCAGAGACGAAAATCGTAGGGATATTCAGCCTGACGGCGGCCATTAACATTCCGGGTATGATTTTGTCGCAGTTGAGGATACAGACAAGGCCGTCAAAACAGTGCGCCCGTGCCATTGTCTCGACCGAATCGGCGATGATTTCACGTGAGGGCAGGGAATATTTCATACCCGTATGGCTCATAGCAATGCCGTCGCAGACCGCTATTGTATTAAATTCAAATGGCGCTCCGCCGGCGTTGCGAACAGAGTCCTTGACCACCTGTGCTACCTTGTTGAGATGAATGTGGCCTGGGACTATTTCGCAGAAGCTGTTGGCGATGCCGATGAACGGCTTGTCGATGTCGGCGTCTTTAAGGCCGCAGGCGTGAAGCAGGGCACGGTGAGGGGCTTGCTGGAAACCCTTTTTGACTGTATCACTTTTCATAATCTGGTTTCTCCAAAAAACGGTTGACAAAGTAATCCGAAAAAAACTCAAAATGCTTTGTAGAAAACTCTATAGCTGTCATTTTTCGGCCCATCCCGATTCATCGGGACTTCATTTCGCTGCGCTCCGTTCAGAATGACAATCCCTCTATGTTTTCAACGGAGCAAACTCAAAGCTGGATTCTAACCGCTGATTGAAAGTAAATAAAGAAAAATCGGTTGCCTTTGAAAAGAGCAAATGTATAATCGGGATTTGAATTTGCCGGAAAATTAAAGTTAATTGGTTAATTATTGATATTTGAATATTAAATGGAACATTCCTGCATAAACAAAGCAAGGAGGTCATTCCCGCGAAAGCGGGAATCCAGCCGTTTTATCAGCGTTTTCTGGACTCCTGCTTGCGCAGGAGTGACAGTATGGTTGTTCCATTACTTAATC
>JAUWBX010000484.1 GCA_030609625.1 Phycisphaerae bacterium | reverse complement strand
AGAATGGGCCGAATACATGAGTAAAAAACAGATAGTAACACAAATTGGCTCTTTGCCGTATGATGATGTAGAACAGGCCGTAGAGTATAGCCTGCGACATGATATACCATTTCTGCCGGAACTGCCCAAGCTGGGTGACGCCATGCTGGATTACATAAAAAGGCCCGGCAAATTAAGCTGCCTCGAAACATTCAAGCAAAAAGTAGAAGGCTTTGAGACGGTCAAAATACAGTGTGTAGGCCCGGTTACCTTACTCCTCAGCGGATATTCCGAGGATGAAGCTATTGCCAGAGCCTATCAACACATTGATACCATTGTCAATGGCTTAAACGTCGGCGGCATTATTCTTTTTTTAGATGAGCCGGCCCTGGGCCAGGTTGGATTCGATTACCAACGCCTGTGGTCGCCGCTTTTCGAGAGCTTTAATACAACCTCCGGCGTCCATGTCTGTGGCAATATGAACTGGGACGAATTATTCAGCTCTGACATTGACATTATCAGTTTTGACGCCTCAAAATATAACATTGAAAAATATCCGGGATATAGAAACGGCAAGAGAATCGCCTGGGGAATAAAAACCAAAGGCGACGTCAATGACTTTCAGCAGGGTGATTTATTGACCTTACCGTGCGGTATGGGGCCAAAGTTTTATAACATTGATGATTGCGAGCTAAATCTTAAGAACCTCTTGGAAATCTCCGATAGTCTTTCGCCCTAATTCATCGCTCACTATGAGTTTTATGTCTTGAGTCTTGTGCACTTGTGACTTACGCACTATTTTTTTGAGGGCAAATGTAAGAGATTACCCCGCAATCCAACATCGCAACTCAGCAATTTGTAAAAAGCCACGTAGTCCTTTTGACTAATCGAAAGGACTACATGCTTTTTTAAAACGCAGCAAGGAGGGTTATACTGAGCACAACGAAATGAGGGAAAGCCATCTATTCATAAGATACACCTCACTTCCAAAACATTTCCCTTCCTGCCGGTCTAACCAAATACCAGTTTGACTTACTTCCACACGGCCGGTACATATCTTCATCAAATTTCCACACAGCCCAATAACCCATAATCCATCTCGGCAATTTGTAAAAAGGCACATAGTCCTTTTGACTAATCAAAAGGACTACATGCTTATCCAAAGCATCTCCCTTACTGCAATTTTCCGCTTTCCGCCTTCTGTCTTCTGTTCTCAGTCTTCTGCCTTCTGTCTTCCGCCTTCTGTATTCTGTTCTTTTACCTGATATCCTGCTGTCCTGATACTCTGCCACCTGGTTTCCTGTTAACCTGATAACCGTTTACCATCTTACGAGAATCGAGCATCAAGTATCGAGAATCGAGTATCGAGTATCGAGAATCGAGAATCCAGCATCGAGAACTGTCTGATTTCACCAAGTGTCCAAAGTGATTAGAAACGCCTTTAACAGTATTAAAAACGGGTTTTTGAGGAACGATTTGACTTTTCGACGATTATGACTATATTTAAGTAGTTGGATGGTAATTTTTATCAGTTATCAATAGGAGTACCCATCGTGAGCGGGCTTCTCGGAGGGGTATCAAGAATCGCCTCTTTTCTGGCGGAGCCAAAGTAATATGGCAGGGATGTTTGACAATAGTTTAGTTATTCAGGTTCAGCAGGCCAACGACATCGTTGACGTGATAGGTGAGCACGTAAGCCTCAAGAGAAAAGGCCGGGAAATGGTTGGCATGTGTCCTTTCCACGATGACCATCGCCCGAGCTTGAATGTCAACAGCGTCAAGCAAATATTCAAATGTTTTGCCTGTGGCGCCGGCGGTGACGTCTTCAAATTTATTCAGATGCGAGAAAACCTCACTTTCCCGCAGGCCATAGAAAGGTTAGCCGAGCGCGCGGGCATAAAGCTAATCCGCCAAAAAGGGCGGGCCAAAACTTCCAATAGGCCGAGCCAGGCCCCCTCGGAAGACATTGACCCGAACCAACTGGCAAAGGTCAACGCCTGGGCCGCTAAATACTTCCAGCAAAACCTCCACAATGAAAAAAAGGGCAAACAAACCCGTGACTATATCGCACAAAGGCAGATAACACCGCAAAGCACAAAAGAATATCAGCTCGGATTAGCAATTGATTCGCCCGATGATTTGCTCAGAACAGCTAAGGCTAAAAATGCACAAGTGAAACTGCTGGAACAGGCAGGCCTAACCACGGCTCAACATCAGGACAAGTTTGTAAACCGACTGATGTTTCCCATTACCGATGTCACCGGCAGGGTTATTGGCTTCGGCGGTCGGACATTAGACGAAACCGGCGCTAAATACATAAATTCCCCAACGACGCCTCTGTTCGACAAAAGCAATTCGCTGTACGGCCTGGAGCAGGCTCGCCATCAGATTGTCTCAACAGGAACGGCTGTTGTCGTGGAAGGCTACACCGACTGCATAATGGCGCATCAATTCGGCTGCACCAATGTTGTTGCCACGTTGGGGACCAGTTTCACTACCGGCCACGGACGCATCTTACGGCGCTATGCGAAAAAAGTGATTTTGCTTTTC
>JAUWBX010000422.1 GCA_030609625.1 Phycisphaerae bacterium | reverse complement strand
CATAGTATTCATCAAGTGTAAGTTTACCAGCAGCTAAGAGGTGGGAAATTATGTATTCATATTCGTTGAACGGATAAACTGACACAAGATTTTCCAACGATACCTTAAAGTCCTCAGAATGTTCTAGTTCTTCGATAAGATTATTCAGATCAGCTCTCAGCTTTTCCATGTGATTTTCCCGCTACTTCGTGATTGCCATGAAGTCAAATAGACTTTTTTCCGTTGGCGTTTTCTCTTCTGTTATGCTCTTGTCATCTTTGCACTGCGTCTCCCAGCTAATATCGACCTCGGGAAATGGCGTTTTAAATTGCCACCCTGTTTGACCTGTCTTCCTATAATGTTCTAACCTTCGTATGCTAATTTCAGCAAAAACAGTATCGATATCGCAGGTGAAACACTGTCTTTTTAACTTTTCGCAGGCCAGTAAGGTAGTGCCGGAATGAGCAAAAAAATCTACTATCAAATCGCCAGGGTCGGAACTGGCTGAGATGATTCTTTCTATTGCTTTCAACGGTTTCTGTGCATAACAGCCAGGCACATTTTCCTCCATTCTGTAGAATACCTGTTGAATGTCAACCCAGACGTTTCCCGCTCTAATGTTGTTCGACTTGCTTCGCTCCAGGTTCTCTGTTATTTTTCCATTAATTTTTTTGTAATATCCTCGTAGAATTTTTGGAATGTCTGTATATTCGGCATCAATATTGAACTTTGGTTTGCCCTTTATGTAGTAAAGAAGTTCCTGCCTAACCGCCATCCAGTTTTTTTGTGTGCCATACCCCCGTTGATTTCTCATCGTAATCAGACTCCGAGTTTTTAGTTCTCTGAATTCCCTCATCATAATAATAAAGTCGGCAAAGGGTTGAAAACCTGCATTTTGATCGGCTCCTAACCAAATGTATAAACTAGAGCTGCTTTTTAATATCTTACAGGTGTTCCGAACCCATTTTCTGCTCCAATCTACGTATTTTCCCACCGCAATCTGTCCTAGTCCGTTACTATTACTATTACCAACCACAACATTGTAAGGAGGGTCATGGATAGCTAAAGTGGATTTATTGTTGCCCATTAACGCCTGGAGATCTTCTTCACTACTTCCATCAAGACATCCCACTTTATGGCCAAGGATAGAGTCCTGCCAAACCTCACCGTATTTTAATCGGCAGTAAGGCAGGAGCAGGCTTCTTATGTGTTGGTCGCTGTCGATTCTTCCCAGATTTTCTTTTGGCATTTGTTCCTCACTTTGGTTGGCTAATTGTCATTTTAGTTTTGCCTGACGTTCGGCTAAGAGCTGCTCAATTTGCTCGATATCTTCTTTGCTCAAATTCCAGTCTGAAGCCGGGGCGGTTTCGAGAATCTGCCGGCCTCTGCGTGCTCCTGCGATGGCGGCGGTAACTTCGGGCCGGCGAAGAACCCAGCTAAGAGCCAACTGAGCTAAAGTCTTGCCGTTGCGCTCGGCGATTTCCTTCAGTTGTTCAACAAGCTCTAATGTGGCGGTAAATTGCGGCTCGTGAAAATCAGGGTTTTTTCTTCGATGGTCGTCCAGAGGCAAATCCGCCAGTCTTTCCTGGCTGAATTTACCCGTTAGCAAGCCTCTCTGCATAGGGCTGTATGCGACAACGCCGATGTTGTTTTGAGCACAGAAGTCCAAAAGTTCATCTTCGACCTCGCGGTGGAGCATGCTATAAGGCGGCTGAAGCGAGGCGACGGGATGAATTTTCTGGAGGCGTTTTATTTGCTCGACGTTAAAGTTCGATACGCCGAGGAATCGGATTTTTCCTTCCTGAACCAGTGCGGCCATTTCTTCCCAGGCCTGCTCGATATCTTCGTCCGGCTCGGGCCAGTGAATTTGATAAAGGTCTATTGTCTCGATGCCGAGTCTTTTTAAGCTGGCGTGACATTCGTCACGAATACTTTGACTTTTCAGGCAGCTTACTTTTTCCCTTTTTTCATTCCAAAGCAGGCTGCATTTTGTTGCTATGATAGGTTTTTGGCTTGTTGCTTTCAGTGCTTTTCCAACAAGCTCTTCGGAATGTCCCAGCCCGTAAACGGGGGCGGTGTCTATCCAGTTGATACCTGTATCGAGCGCGGCCGGAATTGCGGCAATGGCCTCATCGTCGTCCTGCGGTCCCCAGCCGAACTGCCAGGGCCCGCCCATTGCCCAGGTGCCCAGGCCTACGGTAGTAAGTTTCAAATCGGTATAGCCTAATTGCCGCATCTGCATAATCGAACTCCTGAAAATTTGAAAAACGAACTATCAGGTCCGCGCAGTAGTATATTGTGAGTTTAGGTGTTCATCAATATTTTTGTGGCCGGCAATATAAAAAGGGCATCCTGCTGGTTCGAATGTCCTTATTTTTTAGCTGAGATGGTATAAGTTCCGTTGATTTCCGTCTCGAACTCAATAACTGACTTCTGGACAGTTTTAACTTTGGGCCCGAACCAACCTAAATTGACCGGCGTGGCGGAGCGGATTCTGCATTTATTGCCAAGCCTGGAACGGATTACACTTTTAGTTAGTTTGCCGTCCTTCCAGGTGATGTCCACCTCGAATCCGCCGCGGGCTCGCAGGCCCTTGACGTAGCCGTTTTGCCAGGCTTTCGGCAAAGCGGCAAGCAAATGAATTTCGCCTGCGTGGCTTTGCAGGAGCATCTCTGCGATGCCGGCGGTGCCGCCGAAGTTGCCGTCAATCTGGAACGGCGGATGAGTGTCGAACAAATTTGGCAGCGTTGACTTTCGCAGCAGTGCCAGCACGTTTTCGCCGGCTGTATCGCCGTCCAGCAGACGGGCCCAGAAGTTGATTATCCATGCTCTGCTCCAGCCGGTATGACCGCCGCCGTGCGACAGCCGATACTCTAATGACTTGCGTGCCGCTGCCGCCAGTTTCGGCGTGCCGGTTGGGCTAATCTGCCTGCCGGGGTGCAGGGCAAATAAATGCGATACGTGCCGATGGCCGGGACTTGGTTCTTCAAACTCTTCATTCCATTCCAACAATCGACCGTCGGAGCCTATCTTCGGCCCGGCTAAATTCCGGCGAAAGGCCCTTACCTGCTTCGTGAACTCATCGTCGATTCCGAGTACCTCGGCCGCCTCAACGCAGTTGGTGAACAGGTCATAGATAATCTGCTGGTCCATAGCAGGACCCATTGTGAGATTGGAGTTCTTGCCGTCTGGTGTACGAAAGCGGTTTTCGGGCGATATGGATGGGCCGGAA
>JAUWBX010000421.1 GCA_030609625.1 Phycisphaerae bacterium | reverse complement strand
CGGACAAAATCCACAGAATATTGGGCCGAGCACCTTTGCCGGAAGACTGTTGAGCGCTCGTACATCCCGGCAGGGTCATAGAGACGGCACCGGCACCGATAACCTTGAGAAAATTACGTCGTTTCATAATATGATTTCCTTTTGCTGATGTCTTATTTTCTGTTTTTCTTTCACTTTTTTACCTTTTAGTTAAGTAGTTCTTGTTGCGGAAAGCAAAAACCTACGATGTCACCCCTGCGAAAGCAGGGGTCCAGAGTGAAAAAGCTGGATTCCCGCTTCCGCAGGAATGACAAATACTGTTTCCGCAACAGTAACTAAGTCGCATTCGAGTCATAGTCCGGATTCGGCTTGGGTAATTTGGCGCCAGCGAGGCGCAGCCAGCGTCTCAATTTAGCATCAAGCCGCCTGACTTTTGTCGGAAGTATCTCTGAGAGGTCGTTGCTTTCAGACAAATCTCCCTTTAGGTTATACAACTCAAAGGTCTTGCCTGGTTCTACTGAGCTTGTCGAAGTATCATATCTTTTGATAAGTTTCCAGTTGCTTTCTCGAATGATGCTGTACGGTACAACACTGCCGCGATAGTGTGGGAAGTGCCAGAAGAGCGCATCACGGTTCAGCTTTTGGAGGCCGTTTGTTTTTAGATGGCCAAGAAGCGAGACGCCATCGATGTCACGGTCGCGCGGTAAGGGGACGCCGGCGGCCTGGCAAATGGTCGGGAAGTAATCAACGCTGGTTACCGGTTCGTGACTGACTGTGCCGGGTTTGATAACTTTCGGCCAACGTACAAGCAAAGGCTCGCGGATGCCGCCTTCGTATGGAAAGCCCTTGCCGGAACGCAGTGGGGCATTGTTTGTTACACCCATAAGGCCGCCGTTGTCGCTGGTGAAGAAAATGATAGTATTCTCAGCCAGGTCAAGTTCGTCGAGCGCCGAACAAATCCTGCCCACGGCGTCGTCCACGCTTTCAACCATTGCTGCGTATTTCGGATTCTTTTGGTTTGTGGGTTTCTTGGCTTTGTATTTGGCGACCAGGTCGGCTTTGCCCTGGATGGGGGTATGGACGGCATAGTGGGCCATATAGAGGAAAAACGGTTTATCTTTATGGCGACGGATAAATTTGACCGCTTCATCTGCTTCACGGTCGGTAAGATACTCGCCTTTGCGACGAGGGTTCAGTGTCGGTATTGGTCCCTGGCCCTTTCGGGAATACGGGTCGAAATAGTTGGGTGGCTGGCCGAAGTCGCAGCCGCCGACGTTGAAATCGAAACCCTGCCTGTCCGGGTACCAGTCGTCTGCGCCTAAGTGCCATTTTCCGATGTGGCACGAAGTGTATCCTGCCGATTTGAGAGCTTCGGCAATGGTGATTTCTTCAAGCTCCATCCACAGCGCGTTGGGCGGGCACAGCAGTTTCTTGTTTTTGCCGCCGACGTATTCAGTTGGGTTCTTTTTGTCTGCGGGAATTTTGCCTTCCTGGAAGCGGGAGCGAATCCAGTCGGTAACGCCGAGGCGAGCCGGATAGCGTCCTGTCATTACAGCCGCACGGGTCGGCGAGCAGACTGCACAGGCGGCATAAGCATCGGTGAATCGCATACCCTCGGCGGCAAGCCTGTCGATATTCGGCGTCTCGTAGAACTCGCTGCCGTAACAGCCGGTGTCTATCCAGCCTAAGTCGTCAACTAAAATGAAAACGAAATTGGGCTTTTTATCCGTCGCCTCGTTTGCCAAGAGTGTTGTAACACTCTTTGAGCCTTGAATGGCAAAAGCCGCAGCTCCCAAACCTATGGTCTTCAGGAAATGGCGGCGGGTGTAATCAAATTTGCTCATCTTAATTTCTCCTTGTTAATAATAACCACTACCGTTTGATTGATATGTGGAGCGGCGGCAGGAAAAGTAATCTGCCGACCGTCGGTTGAGTTTGCCTTCACATAGTACTCAAGGTCGGTTTTAATCCGGTTAGCGGGAATCTTGACAGAATACACTCCACGCGCAATATGTGTGAGTGCGATTTTGTCGAAGTTACCTTTACCCATTGCTCGGAAGTAGAGCGCCGCGTCTTCGGGCTGGTTCTGGGCCAGGATGATTACCTTGAGCTTTAAGTCCTCGCCGGCGCTCAGGCTGGTGCGCACCGTCGGTGCAATTATTCGCAGCGGGCCATCGTATCGATTCGAAGGCATTGCGTCAGTCGGCAGGTCTTCGCCTAAGATTTTAGCGAGCTGCCGGCCGGGTTCGGTGAGCAAAGTTGGCATAATGTGCTGCTGCCAGTTGGCTACATTACCCATCGCACCGTTCGTGGTAACAGTCGCCAGCAGGTACCGATGCACCTCGGCGACTTGAGCGACCAGCTTCTTCCTGAGCGGCAGGGCGGTCTGCCGGGCCAATCGCTTCTGGTCATCGGGCTGTTTTTCGTCTTTGACTTTCTTCATCGCTGCGTTGAACTTTGCCCAGGTGCAGTTGACCTGTCCGACCGCCCGCAGATAGCGGAAGTTGTTCAGCCAGTAATCGAACCGCTCCAGATTGCCCTGTCCTTTGACCTGCGGGCGAAGTTTGGCCATTTTCTCGACGAATGTGTATTCTTTGCTTACCTGTTCCCACGGTCTTTCGTCCGGGTTGATTCCTCCGGGACCGTTGACCCAGGTAGAGGGACGCGGCAGGTTAGAGGTTCGCTGGCCTCTGTCTGCTGCCGATGGTTCTCCATCGAGACTCGCGAATAACTTAGCGACGGGTTCAGCCACTTCTGGCCCGAACTGTGTCAACGCCCAGTCGGCATAGAAATCATCCACCGGCAGGTCGCGCGGTTTGCTGTCGGAAGCCGAAGCCGGCAGGTCGGCCTGGTAGTCTTTGTAAGCCGGCCCGCCACAGTTAATTTTCCTTATAATGTCCTTGCCCTGCACAACAAAGGCAGCGATGCACGGAAACTCTACTACGTTCACAAAGTCGATGTTCAACAGGCCGTCAGCTACCTTCACATCCTCGAATGTGTAATCCAGTGCCCTGTTCCTGCCGACTTCGGCGAAGATGTCCAGCTTCTCGATGACTGTTTTGGTCTGGAGTTTGACACCGAAGAGACGCTTGGCAACGGCGTTATAGTGAGGTTCGCAGAACTTGAGTGTTACGGTATAAGAGCCGTTTGGAACCTTCAGCCGATATGCTTTTACGTCCCAGATGACCGTTTGGTAAAGCGGGTCCATCTCAGTATCGGCTATGGGATTATTTGGGAACTG
>JAUWBX010000335.1 GCA_030609625.1 Phycisphaerae bacterium | reverse complement strand
CTTGCCCAAAAAGGAAAGGCCCCAGTTATCCTCTATCCGCTTCATGTGAATGAGCGTCTCCTGCGGCTTGCCGACATTAAACTCACTGCGATAAAAACTCTCAAGAAAATTCTCGTCAGATATATAACTAAGCTCCGCGGTAAGCTGCCAGTTGTAGGGTAGAAACTGCCTGTGCTGGAAGCCGAATCGGCCGCGAAGCTCACGTTCCGGCTTAAGATTCTTGCGAGTTCTGCCAAGATAGTCCTCACCCTCATCGTTAATTATATAGCCGAAAATCCTGCCGAAATAATTCTCTTTGGCATAATCAATCTCTATTCCACTGCCGATACCGCGCTTACTGTAATAATCTAATGCAAGAGTGCTCTCGATCCCCTCCGGCTCTTCCAATCCCAGTAACCGGGACAGAAACCATCGCGTCTCGACCATCGTCCCCCACCTGCTGTCATGGCCGACGTGTGCACTTTTGAGCGGAATATCAGGCCTTTGCAGATTACTACGCATCAATGGCCAATAGAAAATCGTCTTATCATACATCTTCAAACGCACGTCACGCATCTGGGCATCGTAACTGCTCTTGGAGACCCTGCCCTGCTGTTCGTCAAGAGTCGTCGTATCGGTGATAAGCACACTCGAAGCATTAAATGAAATCTGGGGCAGGTAAAATTCACTGGTCGTCAAGGTAATATTTTCAGCCGCAAACTTATTTTCCGCCAACTGTCTTAACTTCGCCGCTCTGACATAAATCGGAATCCCTTCGGACACATCGAAATTCCTCATCACCGCTTTTACCGCAAGCGCCTTTTTCCCCTCGAATTCATAATATATCTCATCAGCCCGAATCGTTCGCAGCCCTTTAGTCATCAAAACGTCGCCGGACAAATAAATTGCCTCTATAGCCCCGCCGCCAAAAATACCTTCATCACCTGTTCGCTTCTCACCGCTGCCGGGCTCCTGCACGGAACCAAATACAACCGCGTTGTCAGCCTGCAATTCCAGCAGACCGCCTTTTTCATCCTGTTTTTGCCACAGATAGAACCGGTCTGTTATCGTCCCAATTTTTGCCTTGTCGTCCCACTCGACCTTCGGAGCAACCTTATTCACACCTGATAGGTGAATCGGATATCTAAATTGCGGCTCTTTCTCTTCCGGCTCAGCGCCAACTTTAGCCGGTTCTTCCGCCCCTGCCTTCTCTGCCGGCAGCTCAACCTCTCGCGGCTCGGCCTCAACACTCGTCGGCCTAATACCAACCGTCCGCAGTCCTGCAAAGGCCTCTGCATAAAGCGCTAATCCACGAGGGTCGGCTGTATTTCTTTTGTCCGCTGTTACAAAGACCGCCCCGCTGACACCGAACTGAACCACCATCACCCGGCCTTTCTCAATCACAGTCCCCGTCAGGCTGGTCATCTTAGCGCCTTTGGCTTTCTTAACCGATAAACCACCCTGCAGATATACCATTGCCTTATAACCAATACGAGACCGACCAGGCCGCAAGCTGTCATCGACTTTCAACCTCTGGCGGACCACGCTTTCCACGACCACCGCAGAGCGGGGTATCAGCCACACCACGGCGCTATCGCTGGAAAACTGATTGGCCCCTATCGACATCGAAAACCCATCACGGAAAAACAGAATATGTTCTCCCGTGCTCAACTGATGGCTTATAACCGCTCGCCCCGCCATGTGCAAATCCTGACCGACAAAGGCGCTGGCCTCTGGAACCGGCCCGCCCTCATTGTCTATAGCCGACCAGGCCGGCCCCGACAGCAAAACTAAAAAAACTAAAATAAACAGCGTTCTGTTTCGCATACCAACTCTCATATCCCACGTAGGGTGGGGCTTGCCCCACCAACTTCGCCTCGGTGGGCTAAAGCCCACCCTACGTTTACCACAACAGAAGACCAGATTCTTGTAGGGTGGGGCTTGCCCCACCAACTTCGGCTCGCATTCAACTCACCACTGGAACTTTTCGCAGATTATAGCCGGTTATCCTGACAAAGCCAGCAAAAATCACTCTTAATAATACCGACAACTTGATTTATCTGAAACTTTCTTGTAAAAAGGCCTTCGGAAATAATCCGAACCCACAGAAAGGCTAATATGGCTAAGAATAACTATTCACAATACCAAAAGGCCGTTATATCAGGCTATTACAACAACCTTGATACGATAATGCTCCAAAAACTGGGCGAGCTGGTAACCGAACTGTACTTGGCCGATACTAAGGCCAAGCAAAACCGGCTCTGGCAAAGGGCCAACAAGGCAATGCTAAAGCTCAAAGTCCCGCCCGCAATCATCGACCACATTATGGAAAAGAAGGATGTGCAGGTTTTAGCCAAAAACCTCCAGGATTGGCTGGCTAACAAGAAGAAAAAATGAAAAAGCAATCTGTCATTCTCCCCCGTCGAGGACCCGCCAGGCTGGCGGTGTGAGTTCCGGGACGTGCCATTTGCTGCCGCAGCGATGGCACTTGGCCATATCAGGCCTTCGTGGTTTGCCGCAATTTTGACAGGTTACTAAAGTTATCTTCGGCCGGGTCAGCCGATATGTAATATAGGCGGCCAAGCCAAAGGCAAGCGTTCCAATTATCCAGCAATGTCTTGCTTTTTCCGAAAGCCCAATTACAGCAGCATTTTTGCCGACCCGCCAGGCAAGCAATATTGCCAATATTATCGACGGTGATATCCACCACAGGGCAGACATGAATCTTTCTGCAAAATTTCTACGATATTCTCTGCCCTGCATTGCTATGAACGAATTGGGCAGAAAAAATAGTCCCCTGTGGCCCGCGGCAGCTTCGAAGGTAAACGCTGTGAAGTAGGAGGCAACAGAGAGAATCGGCGGATGAAGGTTTTCAGCAAGAAATTTGCCTATGGTTAGCACAGGCGACCAGGGGGCCTCAAAGAAAACCGCCTTGCTGGAACGAACAGATGGAGTACGTCGCCCTTCTTGTTTTGTAAGCTTGGTATAGTCACTTTTAATCCGTTTTCCCTTTTCATCAAAGACGGCAAGGTTTATAGCTGTTCCATCACGAGAAAGGCTCGCTGCGAACATTCCCAAATATTTTCTATCAACTCTGGCCGGTGAGCGCTTAAAAAGATAAGATGGGTCACCAAAAGTTACCACAAACTCTTCAGGATTTTCGAAGAAGTATGTTGTCAAGGCCAGTGGCCAAACATCATAGCCTAACAAATTTCTCGGTATTCCCGGACCTCTTGACCCAAAATAGGTCTCTGGGGCAGGCAGCCAGCCCGCGAACGCGACAAATCCATTGATTTGGACAAATTTAAGAGTTTCTTTGTCAAGCAGGTAAATTATGTTTGATTTGTCAAGGACAAGTAAATACGGGCCAGCATCACGCCTGGGACTAGTCTGTATGATTGGTTCGAGGGTGGTCTTTGAATAACCTGTTTCGTTTTTATCCTCGTCAGGGATTTTAATTTGAGGAGGCCTCCAGTTCAAGTCACGCAAGAAAGAAAAGGAATTTTTACTCAATTGGCCTATCTGGATTGGTTTGCGATGACGGTAGTCCTTGCCGATTTTGGGGCCTTTGATTACTGTTCCTTTATTGAAATCGATTTTGAAAAAGCATCGCAGTTTCTTGTCATATAGTATTAGCTCACGTGATTTTCCCCATCTGTGATATATCCAGCCGCGGTCAATAATAGGGTCGATAAATCGACCGAGAGTTTTGTCCCGGGCTTCTGAAACACCCTCCGGGCCGAGGTAGAGTTGTACCCTCTTTAGCGATGTGGTTCCGTCAGGTCTTTTTTGCTTTTCAATATAGTGGTGAACGATTTGCCCGGACTTTTTATCAAAATACGTACAATCTTCGTCGGATTGGAAGAAATAAATGTTTGAGTGGCGTCCTCCCGGGGACCTCGCAAAAAAATAGTCAAAAATTCCAAGGGATAGAGGGGGTTCGGAGCGCATACATGTGGACACTGCGGAGTGATTAACGACGTTAGGGTCAT
>JAUWBX010000331.1 GCA_030609625.1 Phycisphaerae bacterium | reverse complement strand
AACATTCAACATTCGACATTCGACATTCGACATTCGACATTTGATATTCGATATTCTTTTTTCAAACTTTAGGCACTCTAAACTTTAGTTCACTTATTCTCCTCACCACTGGCAATTATATCTGCGAATATGATGCCGGTCGCAGGATTATGTCGGTAATATTGGAGACAGTGTCCTTATAAGCGGTATCGGCCCTGAGCTTCTTCCAGGCCGGGTCGCCGCTGAAAATGCCCCATTTTTTGTCGCGGTCTGGCATATTCTCAAAGACCAGCATGTAGGTCAGATTCGGCATTTGCGGGCCTATTAACGTCTCGCCGAAGAACACCGGCTGCAAACTTGTCTTTTTGAAAATCGCTATCTCGCCGCCCTCATTAAACATCTCAATCTTCTTCTTGCTCGCCTTGATGCTGTGACTTTCGTATGTCCGAAGCTCGAAAATCCGCCTTGCCTTTTCCGGCACTTCCAGTTTCGGCATATCCTTAAAAGCCACCATCAGCGAACTTTCCATTCGCACGTATGTCGGCTCAGACAAGGGTGTATTGATAAACTCAGCCCCCGCCTTTCGATACTCTTTATCCGCCATCAAAAGCGAAGCTGAGCTCATCACCGTGTCCAGGGATTTGTGTACAAGCAGAACATAAAGAGTCGGACTGTTAGGCCCATACATCGCATTGAAGATGCCGACCGGCCCAATCCCTATGCGGTTCATCGCGGGTATTCCCACTTTGCGCAGAAAATCGCCGAGAAGTCTTTTCTTCGACCCTACGTGCAAACGGTATTTCCTGAGCTCAAAATATTCTTGTTTGCCATCTTCACCCTCTGTGGCATTCGCCACAAATCTACCACCCTGAAGGGTGGCCGCCGCCGAAGAACTCATACTCGCTATTATAGGCAGGCTCGCCGCCGTACCTATGGCACCAGTTAGAAACTCTCGTCTTTTCATTTGGCAATTCTCCTTTCAAAAATTAGGCAAAGTTTTGATTTCATCTATGTCTGCTTTGTACAGTAACTAAAATTTTCAAATCCGTCAATAGTCCTCCGTAAGGCCCGTAAGGGACGCCTTGCGGCGGAGTCCCAAGGACAGCACCAATTGAGAGCGATTTTAAGTTCATTTTGGCCTATCGGAGATTGGGTTTGAATTGGGTTTGAATTGGGTTTGTTTTTTTGGGGCCGGAAGGCGGTTTCATTTTCATAATCCTTTAGAACATATAAGTTTACGTTCATTTTGGGCCTTTAACGAAATTGGGTTTGTTTATTCGGACTACGAAATCATCTTTTTTTCTGTAATCCTTTGTTATAATTGAGTTTATATTCATTTTGGCTTTTTGGAAATTGGCTTTGATTGGGTTTGAATTGGGTTTGTTTTCACCAGGTGTCCAATTGGATTTATTTTCATAATCCGTTGTATTATAGATGTTTATGTTCATTTGACTTTTTCGGAAATTGGGTTTGTTTTGCATAAAAACAGGTGATTTGTAGAGGATTCTCGACAGATGTAGAGGGAAATAAAGTGAACTAAAGTGCCTAAAGTGCCTAAAGTGACTAAAGTGAGCTAAAGTTGGAGGATAGAAGCAGGATTCTCGATTCTCGATACTTGATGCTCGATGGTTGTGGTGGCTCATTGGTTAATTTGGATAAAATGGTTAATTTGGTTAATTGGCCCCGGTTATTCGGATAGGCTCTTAGTATTTGGCATCTTTCTGCCGGAGGCGAAAAAGTAGCGCCTCTATAATTAGACGTAGCTGCACGTTTGATACGAAAAAAGTCCTCGATTCTTGATTCGGGATTCTCGTAACTCGATGCCAGCAAGGCAGTTAAAAAATTTTTGAAAAATTTGATTTTTGCTCGAAGGTATCAGCGTTTTTGGTTGATTTTTTGCCACAGAGAACACAGAAGACTCAGAGAATTCAATCATATTTAACCACGGAGAACAAAGAGAGCTATTAGCCACGAATTGACACGAATTCACACGAAGTTTTTTTTAGACACGGATACCTATGGCACAAGTTCACACTGATAGTTCAATAGTAAGTAACCGCGGATTAACACGGATTTACACGAAAGGAATCGCGGATTTTGTTGTTGGTTAATAATGGTTACTGGTCATTAGTCGTTGGTCGTTAACGACTATTTTTGTATTGATTAGGTTGGGAATGTGGGGTAATCTGGGGGGCGAAGTTGAAGATTGTTGCCTTGAGACTGCGGCAAGGGCCGGGCCGTGAGACGAATGGACGGGAGTTGGTATTGCATGAGATGAAGTGGTGCGATGCATCGCACCTTACATCACTGAACGGACAATAGTTCGGAGAATTGAATGGAAACCATTATCGCTGTAATTGTCGGAGGCGTGATCTCGTTTGCTGGCGTCGTCATCACTTTACGATGGAACCAGAAGATTCACGAAGATAATCTCAAAGAGGAGCGGCGAAAGAAGAAGGAAGAAAGGGAATTCTCTCTGAAGCAAGCCGCTTTTCAGGCGGCGTCCGAAGCACTGGCTCGTTTTATCGCATACTACGTATCGTTACCGGAAAGAATTCTCCCAAGCGATGGGACTATCCCTGACGAATTTACCGATTTGGATGTAGCGTTTAATGGCCTCCATTTTTACTGCGGGCTTGAGACGATAGAGAAAACTACCCATTTAGGTCAAATATTGAATGAGGCTTTCGCTGAGGCGATAAAGGCAAAGATGCCGTCGGGTTTTATAGCGGGGGACGTGAAAGCCATCGATCTTCGAATATCGGGAATTGAAAAAATGAATCTGAGTATCCAAGGGGAGATTGGAGCAATCTATCAGTCTGACCCACAAAGCCCCCTACTTGTGTCCCGCTATGAGTTGCTTGCCAAGAATTTTGAGACAATTGAGAAAGCGCATGCTGAGAGAGTTGAACTGATTAAGCGAAAGTACATTGAAACTGAAAAGTGCCGTGATGTTGTTCTGGCGAATCTGAATACAATATACGAATCGGCGAGAGACGTATTGATGTTGGCTCGTAAAGAGCTTTGCTTCCCTGTGGACGAAGAAAGGTACAGAGCAATCATGGATGAACGGATTGAGTCTATGCGGAGGACGAGTGGGGAGTTTTTCACGGAGATTAGAAAGCAAGTCACAGAGAGGATGCAATAGGAGAAGACTTGGGAGAGCCATCACGACGCTTTTTCTTACAGAGTGACATATAGAAGCGATGCGGGCAATATCGAGAGGACTTGTGAACGAAACACTCTCACCCGTACCGGCAGACGACCCTCTCAAACTCCAGTAGCTATTGTCAAATGTTGTGGATTGGATTCTTTCGGGTCGATATCTCGTATAGCGTATCGCGGATTGGGGCGGATTTGGTTTTGGGATTGGGAGGGACCCCGGGTGGAACCCGGGGCTAAACGAAGTGGAGGCCCTGGCGGGGCCAGGGCGGTTTTTTTATGGTTTTGATTATGGCGAGAATGATTGGGTATATGTTGACGTATGGCGCTTTCGGGACGGACCCCCCAACGCTGCCTTATAGGCAGGTAAGATCATGGGGTTGGGGGGCTAAACATTATTTAGATTGCTTCGGTGCCTTATAGACACGTAAGTATTCGCTCGCAAATACAAAGCGAAACGGGTGTCATTTCTTTTGACTTTCAGAACCTAAAAAGATATGATAGTTACAGGTCAGCTCATACGAAAGCAGCGATGTCATTATGAACAAACAAAGAGGCTTTACCCCGTTAGAAATAGGAATTCCCAATCGGGGAATTGGAAGATTTTTAACGGGGTTTACCTTAATAGAACTTTTGGTGGTGATTGCCATCATTGCGTTATTGATGGGGATATTGATGCCGGCGCTGCAGCGGGTAAAAAAACAGGCCAAGGGTGTTGTATGCAAAAATAATATGAAACAAATAGGCACGGCGGCCAATTTATATGCCGAGGACTACGATTTGTTCGTCCCACGCTCTGCCGGCTGGTCAACAATTACGGACATGAGGCCGTGGTTCCAGTGTTTTATGCCTTATTTGGCACAGAAGGCCATTGACGATGACTAC
>JAUWBX010000511.1 GCA_030609625.1 Phycisphaerae bacterium | reverse complement strand
ATTGGGTTTGTATTTTGTAATACGTTGAAAGGTGTTAGAAAGGATTTATCCGAAAGATGCTGACAAAGCTGAAAAAACAAAATATTATTGGTGATTTTGAGACTCACGAAGGCGATACTGGCTCACCCGAAGTGCAGATTGCACTGTTGACAAACAGGATTAACGAGCTTACCGAGCATCTCAAGACTCATCGCAAAGACCACGCATCCAGGCGTGGTTTGTTGAAAATGGTCGGGACGAGGTCCGCGTTACTCAAATATGTGAGCAGCAAAGATATCAAACGCTATCAGAAGGTTATATCCCGGCTTGGCTTACGAAAATAAATGGGCATAAGCACACAAATATCTTGCTCGTTTATGTGTGGGGTCCGTTTCTGGGCATTCCAAAGAGGTAAATAAGTTAAAGAGGTAATATGAGAGGTAGTATATGTTTGATGTATGTAGAGTAGAAAGACAAATCGGGGGCAAAGCCTTATCCATCGAAACCGGCAAAGTTGCCAAACAGGCAGACGGGGCGGTCGTAGTCCAATACGGAGATACCATCGTGCTCGTTGCCGCGGTAACGTCGCCGCCAAGATTCGAGGACATTGATTTTTTCCCATTGAGTGTTGAATATCGCGAGAAACATAGCGCCGCTGGCAAATTTCCGGGCGGTTTTATTAAACGCGAGGGAAGGCCGAGCACTAAAGAAACCCTGACGGCAAGGCAGATTGACAGGCCAATTCGCCCGTTG
Organism: Phycisphaerae bacterium; assembly: GCA_030609625.1. GTDB lineage: Bacteria > Planctomycetota > Phycisphaerae > Sedimentisphaerales > Anaerobacaceae > NIOZ-UU13. Next base: position 1,235 of record JAUWBX010000511.1, on the reverse strand, counting down.
TTTCCAGAGGGCTACTTCCAGGAAGTACAAATCACAGCGAATGTTTTAAGTGCGGACAAGGAAAATGACCCCGATATTCTGGCAATGATAGGTGCCAGTGCGGCACTTACGATAAGCAAAATTCCATTCTTAGGGCCCACCGGGGCCTGCAGATTGGGCATGGTAAACGGCCAATTCGTAGTCAATCCCACATATAAGCAGACTGCCGACGGCGACCTGAACCTGTTGCTCGGTGGCCGTAAAGAAGCGATGAATATGATTGAAGTCGGCGCCAAGCAACTCTCGGAAAAGGTTATCGCTGATGCTGTAGCAACAGCACAAAAAACAGTTGCTCAAGTTTGTGAAATGATCGAAGAGCTCCGCGAGAAGGTCGGCGTCGAAAAAGAAATCCCACTTAGGGAAACCAATGAGCAGCTCGTTTCAGAAATTCGTTCGCAGATATCAGATAAACTATACGAGCTAAAGCAAACACCAGCCAAGCAGGAGCGTAAAACCGCTATCGATGAACTACGTGAGCAGGTTATGACCCAATACTGTCCTGATGAGGACAATCCGCAGTTGCAAAATGAGGCTGCTCCAAAATACAAAAAGGCAATGGTCAAACGAATCCTTGGAAAGATAGAGGGCGAAGTCATTAAGAAATTGCTGTTAAGCGGCAAAAGGTCCGATGGCAGAGGTTATAATGATGTACGTCAAATTGCCTGCGAAGTAGGTATTTTACCCAGAACTCACGGCTCAGCACTGTTTACACGCGGGGAAACGCAATCCATAGTGAGCGTAACGCTTGGTACTATCAGGGACGCGCAGATTATAGACGGCTTATTGGATGAGTACACTCAAAACTTTACGCTGCATTACAATTTTCCGCCGTTTTCTGTCGGTGAGGTCCGGCCAATGCGCGGCCCCGGCCGAAGAGAAATCGGGCACGGAGCACTCGCAGAAAAGGCTTTGGTACAGGTAAGACCGCCGGACGATGAATTCGCTTATACCATCAGGATAATCTCGGACATTACCGAATCGAACGGCTCCAGCTCAATGGCTTCGGTCTGCGGCGGAATGTTAGCTCTAATGGACGCCGGCGTTCCAATCACGAAGCCTGTCGCCGGCATATCAATTGGAATGATTAGCGACGAAAACAACCGATACGAGCTGCTGACAGATATACTCGGTGAGGAGGACCACTTCGGCGAAATGGATTTCAAAGTTGCCGGCACTGTTGACGGTATTACGGCGAT
>JAUWBX010000070.1 GCA_030609625.1 Phycisphaerae bacterium | reverse complement strand
TGAATGTGGAGATAACGCGTGCAAAGCTAATGCAAATCGTCAACAAGCGGGAGGACTGGTTGTTTCTTGACAACATAGAGGACTTAGGAGATATTTGCAAAGAGGGCCAGGATTTATTTGTTCGTGCGATTCAAAATATTTCAGATGCGCCACAGTCGTCTAAACTGGCAGACGAGTCACTTAAAAAAGCTATACTTTTTTCTGAAAAGCTGGCGATAAAACAGGCGGAATCGCTTTTTGAGACGAGGGGCACAAGCCATGGTTTTGGCCGAGGCTGCCTTGGCTGCAAAGTGGACCCTATGGAGATTGATAATCCTATATATCTCGAGAAGCTTCTGGAATTGTTCGGGTCTGTAACGATTCCAATAAACTGGTCCCAAATAGAGTCTCACAAAGGCAGTTATGATTTTTCGACGATAGATGCATGTGTTGATGTGCTTGGTCAAGAGAAGTTGACGCTCAGCGCAGGGCCGCTGCTTTGTTTCTCAAAAGAGTATCTGCCCAAGTGGCTGCTTCGCGGTGGATTGGATTTTGAGAAGATTCGGGAAACTGCGTATCAATTTGTTTCAGAGGTGGTCGCTCGCTATAGCGGGGTTGTTCGTGCGTGGTATGCCATAAGTGGTCTGAATGTGTTTAATCATTTCGGTTTCAGGTTCGAACAGATTTTGGAAATGACGCGTGCGGCTAATATGGCAGTGAAACAGGGCAGCGAAAGGGCCTTGAAGATAATAGAAATCAACAACCCGTGGGGCGAATATTACACGACAATACCGAACAGCATTCCGCCATTAATGTATATGGATATGGTTGTGCAGAGCGGGATTAATTTTGATGCGTTCGGGCTGCAGGTACGGTTTGGCAAAAATCAATCGGGTATGCACGTTAGAGATATGATGCAAGTATCGGCAATTCTGGATTCGTTTGCGCCTATAGCCAAACCCTTGTATATAACCGATGTGGAAGTTCCAAGCCAAAATGGTGCCGGTTTACAGGCTGGGAAAGTTGCCGGCGTATGGCATGAGGAGTGGAACCAGTCGCGACAGGGACGATGGATCGAGCAGTTCTATAAAATAGCGCTCAGCAAGCCATTTGTTAACTCGGTGACATATTCGAATCTCACCGATACAGAGGACAGTGCCATAGCCAACAGCGGTTTGTTGACGGCCCAGTTCGAACCCAAAGAATCATATCGAATGTTGAAGAAACTGCACGATGGGATTTTCAGCCGATAAATAAATCCTGGCTTTTATGTGGCACGGGCTTCCAGCCCGTGAAAACACGGCCAAGATGGCCGTGCCACGAGGCGACGCAAAAAGATATGGGAGAAGCCAGGCAAAAGAGTATTCAATCATTTGCGTTTGTTATTAGTGTGTGTGTGGCTGTTTGTTTTTCCCTGTGTTATGTTTCTGAGTTTGTCAGGTCTTCTCAAAGCTGTGAGATTGAATTAGAGAGCCGAATAAATCCGAACGATGCGCCTGTGGTGAGTTTGGTGAGGTTGCCCGGCATTGGTGTCTCACGAGCCGGGGCGATAGTGGCGTATCGCGAGAATTTCGGTGGAAAAGGCGGTGGAAATCCAGCCTTTAGAAGCTGCAATGATTTGCAAAAAATCAAGGGCATAGGCCCCAAAACGGTGCAGAATATAAGCGAATGGCTGAAGTTCGAATAGAATATGACATACAGCGTGTTTAGCGGATAGGTAAAGAAGGAAATGAGCGAGTGGGAAGTTGACAAACCATTAGGGCAATGCTACGGCACCGGCAGGAAAATCGAGTACGGCGAAGAATACTTCGGTGCTCTGGTAGAGACTGGCGAAGGACTGCAACGGCGGGATTTTTGCGCTGATTACTGGGAGAGTGAAAAGCCGAATGTGTTTTGTTACTGGAGAAGCAGGCTGCCGCACCCCAACCAGAAAAAGCAGATATTCGTTGATGACGAGATGCTGATGGCTTTTTTTGAGCGGTTGGAAAATGAGACTGGGCAGGAGAAAGTAAATTTCCGATTTGTTTTGGCACTAATTTTGATGCGAAAAAGGCGGTTGAAATACGATGCTACGAGGGTCGAAAACGGAAAGGAAATCTGGCGTTTAAGGATAGTAGGCGAAAAGGAGATTGTCGAGGTGGTAAATCCACATCTCGATGAGGAGCAAGTCGAGCAGTTATCATCACAGATAGGTCAAATTTTACAGACGGATTTGTAAGGGCGTATTGCGAAAATGGATTCCTGCCTTCGCAGGAATGACAATTAATGAAATCTTCCCATAATGGTCGAGAAAGTGGATTTGGAGTTTGTATTAAGATGCCAGAAAAATTTATTCCCTTCGTTGTTGTAGCAATACTGATTTTTGCCGGATGTGCGCCCGAGATACAAAAGCCGATAGAGGTCGTTCCGGGCAAAGAATCTGTGGCCGAGGCGTTGTCTGTTCTGAAAGCACGCTCACAAAAGGCGGTGCCGCTGAGAGCCAGGGGGCGATGTCTTTTGCAGTATTATGATGCGGGCAAGAAAAAGCATAAAAAAGAATCCCTTACGGTTTTAGTTTTTGTGAAACCGCCTGTTGAAATCTACCTGCAGGGTGATGCGACTCTTGTCCCCAAGGCGATAGTTCTCGGCTCAAATGAACGTGAGTTCTGGCTGTCAATAAGGCCGAAGGAAATCAGCACTTACTGGTGGGGCCAATGGTCCGAGCAGGATTCTTCCGAAGGACTTTTGATAAATCCCAAAACTTTATTTGAAGCACTTGGAGTTGCAGAGATAAAAGCGGGGGAGAATTGGTCTTTGTCGAATGAAGGTGCTTTTGATATACTTACAAGACGAGAACGGGGGGTGGTAATCAAGAAAATATACATCTATAGCCGTGATTATCTGGTAAAAAAGATAGAGTATTTCGACTTGCAGGGCAAGGCTATAGCTTATACGGAACTGGAGGGCTACCGAGAGGTATCTGACGGATTCTTTGTTCCTGCCTTGATAAAGATTATCGCATACGGGCAGAACAAGGGTAAAGATTCACTCAGTATTACTCTTGACCTTAAGTCTATAAAACCGAAGAAAATCACTGAGAGGCAACAGAAAGTCTTTAAACGCTCGCCGCCGCGAAATTTTAAGCATGTTTTGGTAAACGAGGGGGGAAAGTGGATTGAACAACGACGGTAAATAAGAAGAACGGAGTTTATATATGGCCAAGATGAGTTTAAGAGAGAGAATTAAGCAGGGTTTATTTTTGTTGGACGGGGCAATGGGAACCCAGTTGATTGCTCGCGGGATTGAAGTGGGTAAGTGCAACGATTATCTAAATGTCGAACTGCCTGATGTTATTTCTGATATTCACCGCAGCTACTTCGAGGCAGGCAGTGATGCAGTTATTACCAATACATTCGGCGGCAATAAATATGCTTTGGGACGGTATGGGTTAGCGGAGGAGGCTTCTAAAATAAATAGCGCAGGCGCTCAAATAGCTCGGCGGGCAGCGGGGGAGGAAAAGTATGTATTGGGCGATATTGGGCCGAGCGGAGATTTTTTAGAGCCTTTGGGAAGTTTGAAGCCGGAGGAATTGAAAGAAGCTTTTGCCCAGCAGGCAAAAGTACTTTTGGATGCCGGTGTGGACGGTTTTATAATCGAAACGATGACGGCCCTTGAGGAAGTAGCCGTTGCGATCGAAGCGGTGAAATCTGTCAGCGGGGGGGTGCCGGTGCTTGCGTCGATGTCTTTTGACAGGGCCGGCGATGATTTTAAGACGATGATGGGCGTTGACGTCGAAGCGGCGGTTGCAAAAATGGTCTCATCAGGGGTTGACACGGTAGGATTTAACTGTGGGACAATCTCACTTGATGAATATGTAGAGTTGGCGGAGAAGTTTGTTTCGGCGGCGAGGGCACTATCAGGTGATGTAGTGGTCTATGCTGAGCCTAATGCGGGCAAGCCGGAATTAGTCGAAGACCAGACGGTTTATAAGGTATCGCCTGAGGATTTTGCGGCGGCGGCAGAGAAGATACATTTAGCCGGCGTGAACATCATCGGCGGCTGCTGCGGGACCGGCCCAGCACATATTAGAGCAACGGCTGAAAAGCTAAAAAGCTGATTGTTGGACAAAGCGTTTTATCAGGTAGTGTTCAGGAATTTTGTGATTTGGTCGATGCTTTTGGCGGTGGCGCCCTGGTTTTTTCTGATAACTTCTTGGCCGTTTTTGGCAATTTTCTGGGCAAAGTCTGGTTCGCTGAGACATTTTTGCATTGTTTGAAGCAATTCCTGTTTGTCTTTAACCATAATGGCACCAATGTCGGCTAAAAGAGCGTCAACGGTTTGCTTGAAATTAAAGGCGTGCGGGCCGAATATAGTGCATTTGCCGAGGGCGGCGGCCTCGGCCATATCAGAGCCGCCCATTGGTACGAGAGACCGGCCAACGAAGATTATCGTTGCGAGTGAGTAAAATTTTCGCAAGTCACCCATCGTATCGCCCAGGATTACCACCTGGTTGTTGGCTGGTGATGGGGCGGTATTGTTTTTTATCCGGCTGTAGTGGATTAAGGGAAAGCCCCTGTGCTCTATGAGTTGTGCAACTTCATCGAACCTTTCAGGTTTACGGGGTACAATTGCCAAACGCAGGTCACTAAACTGGTTTTGTTGTTTTAGATTCTGATAGACGTCGAGCAATATTTTTTCTTCATCGTTTCCTGTGGCACCTGCAACCCATAATCTTTCGTTGCCAATATTGAGTTGTGCTGCAAGGGCATCGCCACCTTCAACGTTGTCGGTAATCTGAGCTGTGTCGTATTTTAGTGAGCCGGTTACAATTACTTTTTCATCCGGGCAGCCGAGTTCTTTGAATCGCCGGGCGTATTGTTCGGTTTGGGTAAGAATAAGACCGATTTTTCCAAATATTTTCTTGGCGATAGGCTTTATTTTTTTGTATCTGGAAAAACTTTTGTTACTCATTCGGCCGTTGACCACAATGACGGGGACGTTTGACTGCTGTGCGATTTGAACAAAATTGGGCCAAACTTCCAGTTCCATCAGCAAACAGATTGCCGGGCGAATATTGCTGAATGCGCGTCGCATTATCCAGGAAAAATCAAAGGGGAAAAAGAAAACCTGGTGATTCTCACTGAAAAGGCTGGTCGCACGGGCAAAGCCGGTATCGGTCGTAGTGCTGATTACGATTTCGAAATCGCCGAATCTGTTTTCAAGCTCTTTGATGATTGTCTTGGCTGCGTTGACCTCGCCTACACTAACGGCGTGGAGCCAGATACATTTTTTTGTGGGACTTCTGCGGGTGATTTTACCAAAACGCTGGTCCCAGCCGGTGCGGTAGCGTTTGTGCCTGACGGCTCGATATACAACCACAGGGCTATAAGCCGCCGCGACTAATAAATACAGCAAATCCACGGCAAATCTCATTTGGTCATCCTAATAAAGGAGTAAACGGGTTAATAATCGGTAAATGATATTTATAAAGCACGACTATGTCAAACAATTGCCTGACTGTGTAAGCGGGGGTGTGGCCGGATTTTCCGGCAAGCGATTTTAAGTTCATTTGCAATCCGCCTACGGCGGACAAGATTGGGTTTGAATTGGGTTTGTTTTTTGGGATGCGAAAACATCGTTTTTTCCGTAATCCTTTGTTAAAGTTAAGTTTACGTTCATTTTTAGCATTTTGGAGATTGGGTTTGTTTATTCGGACTGTAAAATCATCTTTTTTTCTGTAATCCTCTATAACATATAAGTTTACATTCATTTGGGCTTTTCGGAGATTGGGTTTGATTGGGTTTGAATTGGGTTTGTTTTTTCCACTTAGCCAAGTGTCCAATTTTTCATATATACTTTTCATATAAGAGTTTACGTTAATTTGAGCGTCCTTGACATTGGGTTTGTTTTGCATAAAAAGGGGTCATTTGAAGAGGCATCTCTACAAGTGTAGAGATGCCGAGAGAGTGAAGAGTGCCTAAAGTGACTAAAGTGAGCTAAAGTTGGATGCTCGATGCTCATGATTTACTATTTACTATTGGCTATTTACCATTCACGAATCACGAATCTGGGCCTTCTGGCCGTGCCGGGCTGAGGGTAAAAAAACACTCCCTCTATAATTAGACGTACCTGCACGTTTGATGCGAAAAAAGTCCTCGAATATCGGTTCGTGATTCTCGTAACTCGATGCCGGCAAGGCAGTTAAAAAATTTTTGAAAAATTTAATTTTTGCTCTGAGGTATCAGCGTTTTTGGTTGAAAACTGACGGAAAATTTTACCTATCTTAACGCCACAGATTGCACGGATTTATCAAGTGAGTTGCCGGCTGCTTGTTAGTGAGGAGTGAGCGAAAGTGAGCTAAAGTGCCTAAAGTGAGCTAAAGTTGGATTCTTGATTCTCGATTCTCGATGCTGGATGCTCCCGCCGTCGCTATCTTTCTTCGCCAAGGCTACGAAAGAACCAGCTACGGAGGGCAGGCAGGGCTTCGGCTTATTCAGGGCTGCCACTCGTTGTAAGCTTTAGATTATCAGATTGTAATCTGTTTGTCATGAAGAAATAATGGTGGGGCAAGCCCCACCCTACGATTTTGGTTGTTTGTCACGTATTTTCCGGGGAATCCGGGTTAAGACAACGCCAATCAGGTCAATACACTGACGGCTTCGGTGATTAGCTCGCGTATCGGTAAACGCTGCGGACAGCGAGCTTCGGCGAGGGTGTAATCCATATCGAGCAGTTTGTTCCGTACGCCGGCGGGGAGCTGAGCGAAAAGTCTTCTTGCCTCGGCCTGCTCGCCGTAGCTGTTGTGGTACATCAAGTACCGCATAATATCGCTGACGTAAGGTGTGTCGGGCAAAGCTGAATTGCAGATATCGGCACAGCCGGCACAATAGCCGTCGCAGGTCGCCTTAGCGTATTGGCTGAAGACCTCTCTATCGGCCTGGGTGAGTTTGGTTTTGTCGAGAACTGCTGCGACGTTGGAATTTAGAACGCTGACGTTCTTCATCCCGACACAGGCGGAGGTGAACCTTTTATCTTCCAGTACGAGTTTTATCTTTGCCTGCTCTTTTGTGAAGCCGCGCTGGAGGAAGTGCTCGACCAGCTTTTTGTCGGCATCGGTTTTAATCTTCTGGCCCATCCCCTGTGTCTTCATAGCGATAAGGCCGATACCGGCTTTATGGCAGGCATCAACGGCAGCCTGCATTTGGGCATCCTGCATCAAGTAGAAGTTGTAGGATGTCATTATCGCATCAATCCAGGACAGCCTGGCCGCAGCGGCGAGGACCTTCGCCATATTCTGATGCGTACTAAAACCGAAGAATTTTATCAGCCCTCGCTTCTTTGCACTTTCGGCCCACTTCCTCACCTCGTCTGTCAGCCATGCAGGATTGGAACATTGATGAAGGCCATAGTACAAGTCAATGTAGTCGGTATTCATCCTTTTCAATGAAGTCGTGAGACGTTTTTCGATTTCTTTCGGGCTTCTTGTGCCTGATGCCTTGGTGACGAGGAACAGGTTCTTCCGAACTTTCGGGTTCTTTTTCAGGAATTTGCCGATGCCAAGCTCACTGTTTCCACCGGCATAGTTGTATGCGGTATCCCAAAAATTAACACCATACTGAAGAGTCTTTCGCAGCAGGATTTGGTTTTCAACGTCAACCTGAAACGTTCCGAAAGACAGGCACGGAATTTTGACCTTCGTTTTGCCTAACTTTCGTTTCGGCACCTGTGGGTATTTGGGCTTTTGTGGTTTTTCTTTGGCATTCGATTCATTTGAGCCAGCCATTGCTCCGGTAGAAACCAAAACAGAGCT
>JAUWBX010000167.1 GCA_030609625.1 Phycisphaerae bacterium | reverse complement strand
ACGATAGCTCGCCGTTTCCCATCAGTCCGTCAACGTCAGGCCTTTACGCTCATCGAGCTTTTGGTGGTGATCGCTGTCATTGCTTTGCTCTTGGCGATCCTCATTCCCGTGCTGCGTAGCGCCCGAGAACAAGCTCAGGATAAGCACCAAGCCCGCCCGGTATGCGTATGAGCGTGTCGCAGCCAAAACGGTTTGTTACAGGGATTTGCGGTAGTGCCTGTTTTAAGGGAGAGATGATGGCAGGTGAAATCGCCAAGCGCAATAGCCTTCTGATTAGGCCGATAGTGAGTGCACATCGGCTTGCGGGGCGGTGCAGGTTCCGTCGGTCAGGCACGATAGCTCGCCGTTCCCCATCAGTTCGTCAACGTCAGGCCTTTACACTCATTGAGCTGCTGGTGGTGATTGCTGTCATAGCGCTCTTGATAGCGATCCTCATACCGGTGCTAAACCTGGCTCGAGAACGAGGTCAGCGTACAGTCTGTCTGAGCAATCTCAGGCAGCTCACCTTAGCGTGGGTCGTCTATGCCGAAGACCACGATGGCAAGATCGTCCGGGGCAGTGCCTTCAGTAGGACGCAAACGTTTCGCCTCGATCTGAGAGGTTGGCTGGGCAGGGCCTTTTTGTTTCCTGAGAGCCGTTCTGCGGTGATAGAGCACCCGGACAAAGGCGCACTGTGGCCCTACGTCCGGGACATCGATGTTTACCGCTGCCCCCGGGGCCAGGCCGGCCATTTTGTCACGTACTCCACGGTCATAGCCGCAAACGGCTATCCCGTGGAAGGGACGTACTTGCCGGATAGCGGAGTGCAAAAACTCGGCAAACGCGTCGGCAAGACTGTACTGCGACTCACCAGACTCACAGATATCATAAGTCCCGGTGCAGCTCAGCGTGCGGTCTTTATCGATATGGGAGAAACACCAGTTGGCAATCATTTCTATGTCCATTATCTCTATCCTAAATGGGACTGGACCAGTGCTCCTCCGATACGCCATAGCGACGGTACTACGCTCTCTATGGCAGACGGACACGTGGAGTACTGGAAATGGAAGGGTCGCGAGACCGTGGAAATGCCTCGCAAGCTGCTTCCTCCTCATAATAGTCTGTCCAGTGAAGTCCTGCAAGAGGGCGACTACGAGCCGCAGACCGAGGATGGCCTGTACGACCTTCAGAGGCTGCAAAAGGCCACGTGGGGTAGGCTGGGGTATTCGGCAGAGAAAGAGCCATAGCACGGAAGACGGATGGCTGACGATGGATAACTGACTGCTAAATTGGTTGCTGGTTGCCGAGGCTTGCGATTTACGCTTGACTTTAGGTCTTATAACTGATAAAATCGTAGGTATCCAAAAAATACTCCAGGCTTTCTTTGAAGGAGGACAAAATATGCCTACTTTAAACACAACTCTCAGCCTGTCAGGGCCTCGCAAACAAAGCGGTAAATTAACAATGCCGTTGGTTGTATTGCTTGCCATCTGTTTATTCGGCCGAGCGGCCGAGGCACAATATGGCGGCGGCACCGGAGAATCGGACTACCCATACCTGATTTACACAGCCGAGCAGATGAATGAAATCGGCCTGCATGAAGAGGACTGGGACAAGCACTTTAAGCTGATGGCTGATATAAACCTTAGCAGCTTCACCGGAACAGATTTCAATATCATTGGGACTTCGAAGGGTAATGCCTTCAGCGGAGTTTTTGACGGCAACGGCAAGAAAATCTCAAACTTCAGCTATACTTCGACAGGTACATCCTACATTGGACTTTTCGGATACGTTGATGACTCCAACGCAGAGATCAAAGATTTGGGATTGGTTGACCCTAATGTTGATGCGGGAACAGGAGGGTATGTTGGTTCGCTGGTAGGCGACCTAGAAGGCGGAAATATCAGCAACTGCTATGCTGAGGGCGGCAGCGTTTCGGGCGATGATAATGTCGGCGGCCTGGTGGGAGACAATGACGACACAATCAGCAACTGCTATTCAAGCGGCGACGTTTCGGGTGATAATAGTGTCGGCGGCCTGGTGGGATCGAATAAGGATTTCATCTCGTTGTGGCCTGGTATGATATCCACTCGTATGATATCCAACTGCTATTCCACAGGCAGTGTTTCGGGAAGGATTAATGTCGGCGGACTGGTCGGAGGCAATTGGGATGGCACAATCACCAACTGTTACGCGCATGGCGGCAGCGTTTCGGGACATTGGTATGTCGGCGGACTGGTAGGAGGCAATTGGGATGGCACAATCACCAACTGTTACGCGCATGGCGGCAGCGTTTCGGGAGATTTGTCTGTCGGCGGCCTGGTCGGAAGGAATTTTCGTGGCACAATCACCAACTGCTATTCAACCGGCAGCGTTGCAGGGGATTACTATGTCGGCGGCCTGGTCGGAAGGAATTTTCTGTCGGGCACAATCTCCAACTGCTATTCAATAGGCGGCGTTACAGGAACGATGTATGTCGGCGGACTGGTAGGGGACGGTTCAATCGCGGTTTACAAATCTTTCTGGGATACTCAAACCAGTGGCCAATTAACCAGCGCCGGCGGGACGGGCAAAACTACTGTCCAGATGCAGATGCTCAGCACGTTCTGGTCCACAGGCTGGGACTTCTGGAACCTCTGGACAATCTGTGAGGGAATGAATTATCCCGTGTTCTTCTGGCAGATTCCTGTCGGTGATTTTCTCTGCCCGGATGGCGTTAACTTTATCGATTTTGCCTTTTTCGCTGACCACTGGCGGGATGATAACTGCGATTTAAGCAATGATTATTGTCAGGGTACAGACCTTGACTTCTCCGGTACAGTCGATGTCAATGACCTTGAAATCTTTTTTGAAAACTGGCTGGCAGGTGGTAATAATTAGTGAATTAGAGAATTAGTATAAAGAAAACCCCAAATAAAAGAATGGTGGGGCAGGCCCCACCCTACCAATTTCAAGAGATTGCCATACCCGCTTTCGCAGGCACAAACTCTGCGGGGGCCTGGCAATGACAGTTGTCGATTGGAACGTAAAAGAGCGTTACTCTTGTATTTTTTTGTTTCGGTATTGAATATAGGCTTCTCGCATCGCTATGTAAGGTTCCAGGGATGCAGCTTTGAAGTCTTCGTACTCTCCGATGTGAAATGAGCCCTCGTTGATACCCTTCTCCGCGGAAATATATATCGAAGTCTCCCAGGGTTCCACGTAGCGCACGGGATTGAGATACACATCACCCACCATACCCAACGAATCCCGTACGGTGGATGGGCCTAATAGTGGCCAGACGATATAGAAGCCGTTGCCTAAGCCATGTATCGCTAATGTCTGTCCGAAGTCCTCCTGGGCGGGTTCCAGTCCGTATTGGTCTCTGGCCGGGTCGCCGAACCCCAAAACACCTACTGTGGTATTGACCAGAAACCGGCGCAGCTCGGTGTCGGCGGAATCGCCTTTTCCCTGCAACAGGCAGTTTACGTAACGAACGGGCGTAGTGAGATTATGAAAGAAATTGCGCACGCCGATTCGAGCCGGTTCCGGTACGACTGCTTTGTATGTCTGGGCACAGGGTTTGAACACCCAGAAGTAGAGTGCGTCATTCACGTTGTACATTAACCGATTCAAAGGCTCCAGTGGGTCGGCCACCTCCACTATCCGCTCGTCAAGCTCATCTTCCAGAAAATCAAAATCTTCATCGGCAGTTAGCTCGGCAGGATTGTTTGAAGTTAGTGTACCGTAGTTAGAAGAGGGGTTTTTCCCGGAGACCGCGCAGCCGGCAGTCATAACGGTCAGGATAACAATAGACAAAGCCTGTAGTTTCATACCTTTCCTTTTGACGATTGTGTTTGATTCTCTTGATGCCATCTTATAGTAATCGGTTCGGACTATCAAGTCTCTTTGCCAAAAGGTTTCACAAGAATCAGCATTTGCGGCAGGAGGGTAAGGGCGGCAAGAAGTGCAATGAACATTGCTAATCCGGTCAGCAGGCCGAAATAAACACTGGGAATGAAATTGGACAGGGCCAGGATGGAAAAACCGATGATAATAGTAATCGAAGTATAATACATGGCGTGGCCGATGCTTCCATGGCATCGGTGCATCGTTGGCAGATACCTGCGGTCTTTCTGAAATTCGTCTTTGAATCGGTGGATATAGTGAATCGTGTTATCGACGGCAATTCCTATGCTGATGGCCGCTATGGTTATGGTCATCATATCGAGAGGGATATTCAGCCAGCCCATCACGCCGAGCACGACCGCGACGGAAAGCACGTTGGGGAGCAAGGCGATTAGGGCTATTTTCAACGACCTAAACAGTACCAGAAACATCCCGGTCAGCAACAGCACGGTAATGCCCAATGTCAGTATCTGGGAGCCGAACAGGCTTTGCAGCATGTTGTTGTACAGGACCAGCAGGCCGGCCAGATGGATATTTTCCTCGTTAAGCTCTAAGATGCCGGTGATGTCCTTCTTTATCTTATTCAGCAGTTCGTTACGCCTCAGACTCTTGTCAGAATCCCTGACTCGGGCCCAAAAGCGGACCTGATTATGCTCTACCGAGACGTAGGGCTTGATGAGCATGGTCTTGAATTCGTCCGGGGTTTCGTTATAGAGCAAAGCAAGCTCAAAACTGTCTAAAGGCTTGCCGCTGTTTAACTTCTCCGTAATTGTCAATAAGGTGGCCAATGATAACACCTTGCCGGTTTCCGGCAGGTTGTCAAGATAATGGTGTACGGTTTTAACGCGGTCCATCTTTTCGGCGTTAAACCAGTATTTCTCATCCGCTGCGGCTTCGTCGTATTCCTCGAACTCATCGAATTCGTCGAAGTTATCGTCACTTTCCGTCACGGCAGGCTCGGTTGATGCTGCCTGAGTGTCAGGTTCCTCGAAATCTATGATGACATCAAGGGGAGTGGTACCGCCCAGGCGCTGGTCGATTAATTTCATGCCCTGGTGAATCTCGGTGTTTTTGTGAAAGTAATCGATAAAACTGTTTTCCACATCTAATTTCAAGATGCCAATGAGGCTGCCGAGGAGGACCAGGCTGCTAATTCCTACGGTCAGCACGCCGTGGGCCTCGGTAAATCTCGCTAATATGGATGTTATGGAAAAACGCCATTCGCCCGTTTTGGGTGGCGTTTCTTTAGGTATTAGTATCAGCACGGCTGGGAAAAGCAGAAAGGTTACGAGCAGGGACACAATCAAACCTGCAATCATCATCCAGCCGAACGTGATGACCGGCAGGATGTTACAAAGCACAAGGGACCCAAAACCGGCAATCGTGGTCAGTACCGCATACACACAGGGTTTCAGTTTAAGAAGAACGGTATCGAGAATCAGTTGGCGATTGGGGGCTTGTGGATTCCGGACAAGCAGCTCCCGGTAACGTACAATCAGATGAATCACAATAGCTAAGGTGATGATAAGCTGCAAAGAGATGAAATTGGAGGATATGACCGTTACCTCCCAGCCGAACCATCCTAACAGACCAATCATGCAGATTACGGAGACCACGCAGCAGAGCAGCGGCAGGCATATCCAGCGTATTCTCCTGAAGATAATAAACAGCATAAGAATCAAAAAGAGCAGGACCCCGATACCAAAGACCTTCAAGTCGTTCTTAATGAAGGTAATCATGTCGTCTGCTACCATACTGACGCCGCCAAGAAACAGCTCTGCGTCCGGGCGATAGTTATCCATAATGTTCCGTATCGCCGTGATATCCTGATGGCGCCGCCGCCTCATTTCGTCCTTATGTTCTCGGCATTGCTCAACCACGCTCTT
>JAUWBX010000458.1 GCA_030609625.1 Phycisphaerae bacterium | reverse complement strand
TCTGACTTCTGACTTATACTGCTTCATTGTCATAATGTCTCCTTTCCGCCGTGTCGCGGACACGTCGCGACAGGTGCTCACTGGCCTGTCGATGGAATGGGCACCCAATCGGGTTCCTTATTGTGCTTGCCGTCAGTTGTGATTTTTACCCACTTGCCGGACATATCACTCACGCAGATATCCCAGCCTCTCGCTTTACCGCCAACCTGTTGTGCTCCCCTGGAAGGGCCATAACTGAAAGCGATGTACCGCCCATCCGGTGAGAAGTCAGCATGATAAACTTTAGACTTGCGCAGGCATTGGACAACATCGCGAATATTAGTCACCTGGGGTGTACGGCCGGTCAGGTCGATATCGCCCAAACATAGGTTCCAGTCAGTCTCCCCCCACACCATTTTTTTGCCGTCAAAATTAAACTCGGGTCGGCAGCCCTTGACTCCCCACCATCCCAGGTCGAACAGCTTTGTACCATTGGCTTCAAAAGCCAGGATAGCATCGCTGTAGTCCATACCTCCCTGTACTGCGGCAAGAAACCAATTGCCGTCGGGTGACCAACAAATAGCGTAAATGTGATGTAAACTTTTATTAGGGTGAGGAGTGTGTTGGCCGGTCTGAAAGTCATAGATTATCAGGTCAGAGGTTGCGTATGGCTTGTCGCTGTAGCGCTCATACTCTCCCTTTAGATAAGCGATTTTCTTGCTGTCAAAACTCCAGCAGGGCTGCCGAGCGTTTCCGGCAACTTTGAAACGTCCGGTCCCATCAACGTTCATATAATAGACATTTCGAACCTTTCTTCTGCCCACCCCTTCGTCGGCAACGAAACATATCTTTGTACCATCGCCAGAAACATGGGGATACATCTCATCCACATCAGGGGTTTTGGTGAGATTGGTTGGATTGGAGCCATCGGCGTTTATCAGGTACAACTCCCAGTTTTGTCGGCCTTCGGTTTCTCGGTAGGTCTCATACACAATCTTAAAGGCGACTTCCTTCAGGTCCAGCTCCGTTCGCGGTGACGGGACTTTTCTTAGCTTTTGTCTTTTTCCCTGGCGAACAGCACCATCCGCTACAGTCAGAGTTAGTATCATAAAGACAAAAATGCCCGCGTTTTTCATAGGCAGCCTTTTTCTCGAAATATACAATCTTCTCCCGTAAGGGATACTGCGTATTACATCATCTTCCACCATAGATACACAAGATGCGTACACGTTGCTCCCAAGCAGTAGCCGCTTGAAGCTTTTCATGCTCGTGCTTCGTAGCAAAGTACTTCGCAGAGTAGTATCGGATTTATCACTTTTCACTGCCGCCGCTGAAACTCCTCGTCGCGTACCTCAGCGGCTCGAAGGACGGCAGCTCGTTTATGGCGACCGCCCCCCACGTCGTATTTAGATGTCCTAACATGCGGTCATTGTCATATCGTTTGGAGTAATCCACAAAAGCCTTAGCGGCGTCGGGTTTGCGCCAACTGGCAGGCCAAACGCGAAAACCTTTCTCAAGAAACATTGGTACCGATTCATACGCCTGCCGCAGCTCGTAGTGCCAGTCACAGATTATGATGTCCCTGCTAATCATATCGACAGCTCTCGCTGTGTTGTTGGCACTGGCCTCCCACTTGCCGTAGCTGTATTTTGACGCATCGATCAAACGGTCGCCCCACATCAGCATTTCAATTTTGTGTTTGCCGGTGAGATGATTGTAGTAATCATTGACGGCTTTCGCGAAAAGCTCGGCTTTATCCTTGCCCCTGCATCGTGGGCAATCGTCTTCGGCTACGAGGAACACTTCGTCCATACCCACATGGAAAGCATCTGCCTCGAACACCTCTATCAGCTCGTCCATAAGTGCAAATACAACCTTGTTGACTTCCGGATGCAGTGGACACCAGCTTCGACAGTAAATGCCTTCGTTGTTCGGATACTTGCCCGGCGTCTCATCGAACTGAGGATATTTTGCCAGCAGCGGCGAGGTGTTCTTGCCCCATGACTGGTGACCAAGACATTGGAATTGCGGAATCAGCCGGACACCGTGCCTGCGGCATTCACCGAGCAGCTTCTTTATCTGCTTAGCATTGCTGGCATTTCTTCTTCGGAGCTCAGGATGCGACCTATATTGGTATCCGTAATTAATCTCAGCTACTATCACATTTACACCGAGCTTGGCTAACCCACCAACAGCACCGGTCAACTGCTCCACCGCCTTTTGGCTGCCGATACCAATGTGAACGCCGCGCCAAGGCTCTTTGCTGTCTCGCGGAGACCCGGTTGACTTTTCTTCACTGAGGCCCTTTTCCGACAAATCACCCATCAGGCTGGCCGTTGACAAAAGACATACCAGCAAGAGAACAAATTTGATTTTCATAATGCTTTCCTATCTGCTCGAACAGAAACCACGAGCCTTGAACCTCTGAGATTGTGGGGCCACTCAACCAACGCCGGGATAGCCTTTATCACAGGGAGGCTATTGCGAACAAGTATATCGTATTCGATGTGGATAGCAAGTACGATTTGCCTTTGTTCTTTCCCACATTGTCGTGAGTCTCGAAAGAATATTCATAGCATGACTTCTAATCAAGCGATAGTTATCGCTCTGCTTCCTTTGTGGTAGAGCAAAGGGGCGGAACGGGGTGGAGACATAAAGCCCTGGTTCCAGCTTTTTATGCCTTTTTTGGCACAGAAGCCCATCGACGATGATTACCGTAACGTCGAGATATTTCGTTGTCCGAGCTATCCAGACAAAGAACAAACCGTTTGCTATGTCGTCAACGGCTGGGCTTCCTTGCCAGCCTTGTC
>JAUWBX010000119.1 GCA_030609625.1 Phycisphaerae bacterium | reverse complement strand
AGCAAATCGGTCCCAATGAAATGCACCTTTACGAAAGCAGGAACCATTACGTCGATTGGCTGGATGCTATCCGCAAGCGCAGCAGACCGATTTGCGATATTGAGACCGGCTGCCGTTCGGTAAGCGTTTGTCATTTAGGGAATATAGCGTACAAGTTTGGCCGGCCGTTGAGGTGGGACCCAAAAAATGAGGTGCTTATCGGAGATGCCGGAGCCGGCCGACTGCTTTCGCGGCCAATGCGCAGCCCGTGGCACCTGTAGAAATTGGTAAATGGTTATTGGTAATTGGTAAATGAAAATGAGCTGTCGTTTCTGAAATAGATGCTGAATCCCGATAAAATCGGGACTCCGAAAGTCCGCTTGGGGACGCCTACCGGCGGAGTCTTTAAGACTAACAGGCGTGTTGGATAAAAACGAAAGGAATGAAAATGAATAAGATGCGAAAACTGATTGGTGTTGCACTTTTGGGGCTGTGGTGTTTGTCATTGCCTATGAGCACTTTGCAGGCGGTTTCGCCGGCGAAGCTGCGGGAGGTAACTGCCGAAGAAGTGCAAAAAATAGAAAAGGCAATGCCGCGAAGGGCGACCGTCAGGGTTTCGGCGCCTCGGAAACTGCTGGTTTTCTGGCGGTGTG
The DNA here is from genome assembly GCA_030609625.1 of Phycisphaerae bacterium. Taxonomy (GTDB): domain Bacteria; phylum Planctomycetota; class Phycisphaerae; order Sedimentisphaerales; family Anaerobacaceae; genus NIOZ-UU13. The sequence goes on along the minus strand of JAUWBX010000119.1, from coordinate 5,908 downwards.
AAGGATTTTTCCACGGTTCGATTCCCGTGGTCAACAAAGCGCTCGAGATTATGGGCAAAAAGACCCGAACATTCGATGTCGTAATCACCGACGACTATTCGGTTTTCACGCCGGGGAATCTCAAGCAGTTTGACGCGGTGTGTCTGAATAATACAACCGGGCTGAAGTTTGACCCCAAAGAGAACCCAGAGCGGTGCAAGGCCCTGATGGATTTCGTCAAGAGCGGAAAAGGCATAGTAGGTATCCACGCTGCGACGGATAATTTTAACCAATGGCCTCAGGCAAGGGAAATGATGGGCGGAAAGTTCACCGGCCATCCCTGGGGTTCCGGCGGAACGTGGGCGATTAAGATTGATGAGCCAGACCATCCGCTTATGAAGGCCTTCAGGGGTAAGGGATTTAAGATAAAGGACGAGATTTATCGAACCGACCCGCCACTGTATTCACGGGACAAGCAGCTTGTTCTGATGAGTCTGGATATGAGCGACCCGACGACAAAAGCCAAGGCATCCAAGCCTACGGATTCCGATACCGGTATCACTTGGGTAAAGACCCTGGGCAAAGGGCGGATATTCTACTGCTCATTAGGACACAACGACCATATCTTCTGGAATCCGGCGATATTGCGGCATTATCTCGACGGTATTCAGTTTGCGTTTGGTGACTATAAAGTTGATACAAAACCGAAACCTATCGTTAGTTCAGGAAAGGGAACAGAAATGGGACCATTAGAGGAATTATTGGAAAAGATAAGGACTTATGATTGGGGTCAAAGCCGTTTGGCACTGACCAAAATGAGCGATATTATAAAACAGGCGCACAGCTCACCCGCGGAGCTGAAGAAGATTGAGAAAAGCCTACTGGGTGTGCTCACCTCGGATGCAACGCGGGCCGGCAAGCAGTTTGTATGCAGGGAGTTGAGCATCATCGGCAGCGGTCAGTCTGTGCCGGTCCTGAGTAAGATGCTGACCGGTGAGGAAACGTCAGATATGGCAAGGTATGCTCTGGAGCGGATACCCGGTACGGCAGTTAATGATTCATTGCGAGGAGCTTTAAGGCAAGCAAAGGGCAAACCGAAGGTCGGTATAATCAACTCATTAGGTCAGCGCCGTGACAAAAGAGCGGTTCGTGCGCTGGGCAGACTCATCGGCAATTCAGACCAGACGGTGGCTGCCGCCGCTGCTGCCGCCCTTGGTCAGATAGCTGATTCCAGGGCCACCGAAGCGCTGGCAGCAGCAAAGGACAAAACAAGCGGCAAATTGCGAATACTGGTTCTGGATTCTTATTTGAGGTGCGCCGACCAGCTTGTGGCCGAGGGCGATAAAATCAAGGCTTTAGCTATTTATAAAGAGCTCCAGAAAGGTGATATGCCCAAGCCGATACGTACCGCTGCACTGCGAGGTATGATTAGCGCAGCGAAAAGGTAAAGAGGCAAAATGAAAATCAATCGCACAAGTCAGAAGACAGAAGACAGAAGGCAGAAGTCAGAAGACAGCAGTCTTGTAGGGTGGGGCTTGCCCCACCAACTTCGTCTTGGTGGGCTAAAGCCCACCCTACTGCTTTTGTTAGTGTGTTTTTGTTCTGTTTGCTTTTCAGCTTTCGGGCAGCAGGATGATGGTATCGGGATAGTCCTGGATATTCTCAAAAGCGGCGACCAGGAGATGCAGGCTGTTGCCATAGCAATGGTAAAAGAGATGCCTGGGACAGAGGCAACAAAAGCTTTGGCTAAAGAGCTGCCGAATCTTTCGGCTGTCAGTCAGGTGCAACTGTTGTCCGCCCTGGGCGACCGCGGGGACGCCGCTGCTTTGCCGGCGGTTGTTACCGCAGTAAAGTCCAAGGACCAATCCGTTCGGATTGCAGCTTTGAAGGCGGTGGGGCAATTAGGTAATGCATCGAGCGTTGACTTATTGGCACAAACGGCGGCGGCGACCAGAGGCGCCGAACAAAAAGCCGCTCGCGAGAGTCTGTATCGTTTGCGAGGCCCGAAGGTCGATGGAGCAGTTTTGGCAGGCATCACAAAGGCAGAGCCGAAGACTAAGGTTGAGCTGATTAAGAGCGCAGGCGAGCGCAATATCTCCGCAGGCGTGAGTGTTTTGCTAAAGACCGCAAAGGATTCGAACCGGAAAGTTCGAGTCGAGTCGTTCAAGGTATTAAAGATTGTTACCGGCCCGGAGCATTTGCCGGCGCTGGTCGAGCTTCTGTTGAGCCTGCGAAGCTCATCCGAGGCCAATGAGGCCCAGAAAATGGTAGCCGCCGTTGCCCATAAAATCGAGGACAAGAACCGGCAGGCCGAAGCGGTGTTAGCAGCGCTGTCTTCTGTTAAGGACGTCAAAAAGCAATGCTCTCTGCTGAGCGTATTAGGTAAAATAGGCGACAGCGGCGCTTTGCCCCGGCTTCGCGAGGCGCTGAACAGCGATGACATTGAGAGCAGAGGTGCCGCTATTCGCGCGCTGGCAGAGTGGCCTACTTCTGAGCCGGCGGTTGACCTGCTGAAAGCAGCCCAGAGCTCCGAGAACAAAGTACACCGGATACTGGCGCTGCGTGGTTCCGTCCGCCTGCTTGGGCTTGATAATAACAGAGCGCCCAAAGAAACGATTGAAATGTATAAGAAAGCAATGACTCTGGCGCCGGATGCGATTGAAAAAAGGAGAGTGCTTTCAGGGCTGGCTAATACGAAATCTCTCAGCGCGCTGCAAATGTCAGCAGATTACCTCCAGGACAAGACTTTATTCAGAGAGGCGGAATTTGCGGTGGTTAAGATTGCCGGAGGCATACACGAAAGCTTTCCTCAACAAACCAGGGATGTATTAGAGAAGATTTTGCGAACCTCTAAGAATGACCCGTTGCGTCAGCGGGCGCAGGAATTGATAAATCGGATTGCAGGATTGAAGAAGCAGGTGGAGGATTGAACGAAAAAGAAGATTGACCGGGAATTGATGCTAATTAGCATCTGTTGCGGAAAAGAAAAACCAACAATGTCACCCCTGCGAAAGCAGGGGTCCGGAACGAAAAAACTGGATTCCCGCTTTCGCGGGAATGACAAATACTGTTTAGACAATAGGAACTCATTAACAAAACGAATTAAACAGGAGAAAAAATTATGGTTTTTAAGATGGTAGGTAGCAGGGACGGTTTGCGAACCGCAGGTAAAGTATTTTTAATTAACGGCTTCAAAATTATTACTATGGTATTGGCTTTCGTTTTGTCTGTGCTGCTGTCCTCTTGTGCGGGGCCGCCGGCGGTTGACCCGGTCCTTGAGGCGAGGGCAACGATTGAAAGCACCGATACGGCAATGGGCGACTGGGAAGGAAGCTGGAAACTTGAAGACGAAAGCGATTGGGGGCAGGTGGTAACACAGGTGATAGCTTTAGGTAAAGGCAAGTACAGAGCCAATGTATTGGGAGAGTTTGATACCCGCGAGGAACCTATAGCAGTACTTGATGGTCAGCGCGACGGTGCAGTGGTGCGTTTTGCAGGGCCGGGCAGATACGAATATACTGAGTTTCAGATCGAGGCGGCTATTAAAGACGGCAAGTTCAGCGGCAGTTTCACAGGAGACGAAATCGGCAGCTTTGTGATGGAAAGGGTGATTCGGGTTTCACCTACATTGGGGGCCGAGCCCCCGGCCGGTGCGATTGTGCTGTTCAACGGCAAAAACTTTAAGCAATGGAAGCATACGAGAAAAAAGCCAGGTGCCGATTCTGTACAGTGGGAACTGCTCAAGGGCGGTGCGATGGAAGTTAAGAAGGGCACCGGTTCAATTGTAACCAAAAAGAAGTTTACTGATTTCAAGCTGCATCTGGAATTTCGCACGCCGTTTATGCCTGATGCTCGCGGCCAGGCGCGCGGTAACAGCGGGGTGTATCTGCAGGAGCGATATGAGGTGCAGGTACTTGACAGCTACGCCCTCGAAGGCCAAGACAACGAGTGCGGCGGAATATATAAGATTGGGGCGCCTATAGTAAATATGTGTGCTCCGCCAACGCAGTGGCAGACTTACGATATTACTTTTTACGCCCCCAGTGCCAACAGGAGAAACGCCCAGGTAACGGTTGTTCACAACGACGTGACGATACATGACAACGTAAGTCTTCCAAGACCGACCGGCGGGGCGCAGGATAGTGATGTGACCAAACCCGGCGGTATATACCTGCAGGACCACGGCAATCCTGTACAATACCGTAACATTTGGCTAGTTGAATTGTAACCGATTGAGCTTGTTATGTGTCGGTTTAAAATATTTATTATCAACATGATTTTAGACAATTTATGAGGGTGTTAATTTATTGAGGAATACTGATATGAAAGACCAGAAAAAAACTACCAAACAGCAGAGCGGCAAAATGTCTCGGCGTGATTTTATGGGTGCTGCAGCCGCTGCAGCCGCATGCTCTATTGGTTTCCCGAGCCTCATCCGGGCCCAGGGACTCAACGAAAAACTCCAGGTGGGATTCATCGCAGCGGGCGGACAGGCTGGGTCCCATATATCCCAATCCCATGGGGCAGGCCTTCAGTGTGTCGCCTTCGCCGAGGTTGACAAAACCCGGTGGAACGGTGTCCACGGCAAGAAAGGCTGGGAGAAGGCGGCCGGGTATACGGATTGGCGGAAAGTCTTCGAAAAGCACGGGAAGGAACTCGATGTGGTTTTCGTGGCGACTCCGGATCACAGCCATTTTGCTCCGTCGATGACCGCCGTTTCCATGGGCATTCACTGCTACACCGAGAAGCCGCTGACCTGGTCGGTTCGCGAGGCGCAGCTGCTGGCAGCAGCCTACGCCAGGAATCCCAAGGTTGTGACCCAGATGGGCAACCAGGGCCACGGCGGTGATGGATGGCGGCGTGCGTACGAATACGTCAAGGCCGGCGCGGTCGGTGATATCAAGGAGTTTCACACCTGGACAAACCGCCCAGTCTGGCCACAGGGCGGCGACCGTCCAGCCGGATCAGATCCGATCCCCGAAACCCTGGACTGGGACGCATGGATCGGCCCGGCCCCGATGCGTCCTTACAAGAAGGGAGTCTACCATTCGTTCAACTGGCGGGGCATTGTCGATTTCGGCTCCGGAGCACTGGGCGATATGGCCTGTCATACCACCGACGGAATCTACGCTATCATGAATCCAGGCTATGCGGCCACCGCCGAGCCGATCATCATGACCGGACCCGTCAAGGATCAGTGGCCGGCCGGGATGGTGGTCAAGAGCACCTACCGCGCAAAAGGTGCCCGGCCCGGATTCACCACCTACTGGTACGAGGGCAAGGATAAAGACGGAAAGCCTTTCATGCCCGAGAACCCCGAGGGACTCAAAGTCGATGGGCGAGAGCTTCCGAGAACCGGAAATCTGGTCATCGGCACCAAGGGAACAATGCTGGTCAACGGTGATTACTGGAACAGCGCGCAACTGATCCCGAATGCGAGACGAATCGAGTTCGGCCGTCCCAAAGAATTGCTCGAACGCTCTCCCGGACATCATAAGGAATTCTTGATGGCCTGCAGAGGCGAGAAGCCGCGGGAGTTCAGTCAGTCCAACTTCAGCTACTCCGGTCCCATGACCGCAAACATTCAACTTGGCAACCTCTGTGCCCGCGCGGGAAAGAAGCTCGAACTGAACGAAGCCGGCCAGATCATCAGCGACCCAAAGATCAACGACTTGGCCTGGCGCGAGCCCCGCAAGGGTTGGGGACCGCTTGAGATGAAGGTATAGGTGAATCGCGAAACATAGAGCTTTCTGTTAGTTTTTGGGCTGCCGTCGGCGAATCATGGCAATTTCGCCCCGATGTGACCGGCGTTGACTATTCCTTCCCGTGCGGCGGTTTCGGGAACTCATTGCTCGGAAGTACAAGGTCAAGAGCCAGATGGGCAACCAGGGTCATTCGGGCGAAGGCGTTCGCCTGATTTGTGAATGGA
>JAUWBX010000522.1 GCA_030609625.1 Phycisphaerae bacterium | reverse complement strand
AGGTAAGCGTCACCGGCCTGGTGAATTAGAATCTCATCGGCAGCAACTGCGTCAGTGAAATGCCGTAATATCATCGAGCCATCTGCTTTAGTGTAGAACAGTGTCTCCCTATAGTCACCCTCGATGGAGACAGAGAAGCCGTCAATATCGACTATCTTGACCATACCACCCCCTGTGGAAACAGCGGTCAATACGTGTCGCTCTCGGGCATTGCTCAGCGTCAGACGATACGTGCTGGGGTGCTGCACATTTAGATTCACAATCTTTATGGAGACGCTGATTCCCATTTTGGTGATGGCTCGGGCCGAGCCGGCCAATCGGTCATCAACGGCGTCCCAACCCATGAGACCGCCGAACAATCCCATGTCTGACCCCTGGCTCTCATGAGTTGTGGCCAGGGACCCGTTCCTGTCGAACTCGACCAAAACCTTCTGGAAGTCACCTTCCATCAGGTCCCGGGCCAATCGGCCAATCCTCAGCGCAGCGGCGCAATGCGAGCTGGATGGCCCTCGCATAACAGGGCCAATCACATCATTGAAGATACTAACATACATTCCTGGACCTCACATTATCGCAGTATTGTAATTAGTTCCTGTTGCCGAAACGGTATTTGTCATTCCCGCGGAAGCGGGAATCCAGTTTTTTTCGCCCTGGACCCCTGCTCCCCGCTTTCGCGGGGACAAGTTTACCCCTGCGGAGGCAGGGGCAGGGGTGACACCGTCGGTTTTTGCTTTCCGCAACAGTAACTAATTAGTACCTGTTGCGGAAAGCAATAAAAACGATAAAAATTAACCGTCAGATTTAGGACAAGGTCAGCTTCATCGTCATTTTCGTTGAACTGTCCGCTAACGCTCTTTGAAAAGTTAAAAAATCAGTTTTTTGGACAGACCACCTCTAACGACACCCTCAAGAACAGTCTGTTTCGGCTACTTCTGCCTTACAATCGTGTCAATAAAACCAGGTTGTGGCAGAAGACAACACAGCCCACGCTGGCTGCATAGTTCTTAAATCCCTTGAAAAGGCACCGGCCAAGGTTAAAAACGCGTTTTAACACTGAGATACTGCCTTCGCAGCCGGCTCGAAAACGCTGGCCATCTTTGAACTCTTCGGTGGATTCACGCTCATATTCCTGTGGGTTACGGCGACCTTTTTTGCAAATCGAAACTGTTGTGATATTTTCTTCCAACTTTACGATTTGCTTCATATTTTCATAAAAGCCTTTGTCTGTAGCCAGTACATCAGGGCCGGTTCCAAACAATTGCTTATGTGCTTTCAGTGTTGGTTCGAGAAGTTCTTTGTCCTCTTCTCTTTTGGGAAAAACCTCGTAATGATGAATGAACTTTTCGCCGGTCTGAGCGATAAGTACCTTGTGGCCAAATTCAATGGGTTTGCCAGCTTTGCCTCGTTTGAGCAATTCGGTATGTTCCTCAAACAAACTATAGACTTTTTCGTCAGCGGCGACCATTACACCCTGAAAAACCCGTTGTTCGGCCTGGCTGATGATTGTCTCTACGATCGGGATGTAATGAGCCAATAACTCTGCTTCATAGCCGGCCCGATGCAATATAGCCAGAGCTTCACGAGCAACCTCGGCAATCCAGTTTACACGCTCAATCAGCTTTCGGTAGGTACTTTTAACTTTGCGTTTTTTGCTTTTGTTGTTGCTGGCGGCATTACGGGTAATA
>JAUWBX010000361.1 GCA_030609625.1 Phycisphaerae bacterium | reverse complement strand
ATTGGCGTTGGTGCGGTTGTGGTTACTTTGGCAATTCTCGGCTTCAAGAAGCTGGCACAATTTGCAGAGGTTTGTTCGCCCTGGATGTTTCTTATGTTCATCGCAGGTGCGGTGGCTATGCTGCCCGGATTAGCGGCCAAGGAGCTTGGCGGTCAAATCGGCAGTTTTCAGGATTTCTGGACACTCGCAAATAAATCGATTTGGACGGGCGTTGCGCCGCCGGGCAATCCGCAAATCACGTTCTGGCAGGTGGCCGCTTTTGCGTGGATATGTAATCTTGCAATGCACGGCGGCCTGTCGGATATGGCACTCTTGCGCTACGCTAAGAAGACATCTTATGGTCTGTATTCAGCATTCGGAATGTTCCTCGGTCATTATTTAGCCTGGATTTGCGCAGGTATAATGGGTGCCGCGACAGCAATTATCTTGGGCAAAGCTATAGGCGAGCTCGACGCAGGCGGCGTTGCCTCGCAGGCTCTTGGCGTATCGGGCATCATTGCCGTCGTCATTGCCGGCTGGACAACTTCGAATCCGACGTTGTATCGGGCGGGCCTGGCCTTTCAGGCGGTAACGCCCGGCTGGCCTCGATGGCTCGTAACACTCATAGCGGGAGCTATTACCACAGCAATTGCGTGCTCTCCATTTGTATTTACTAAACTGCTGGATTTCGTCGGTTACTATGGCCTGTTGCTGATGCCGGTCGGCGCGATTGTTATTGTTGAGCACTGGATTTTTCCCAGGCTCGGCTTAACTCAATTCTGGGCCTCACGTAAAAAGCTGCTGGTCAGTTGGCCGGCTTTACTTAGCTGGGGCATTGCCATCGCAACAGCATTAATCCTGGAGCAGACCGGAACGCTGCATCTGTTCTTTTTGTTTGTGCCGGTCTGGCTGTTGACTGCTGTGCTCTATATCATCTTTGCTTCGTTGGCCGGCGCTCGTGAGAAATTCGATGAGCAGCCAGAGGAACAAATGCCCCGGAACGCCAATCCCGAATCATCAACGGGTGAACCTGATGTGGCCAGTTGGACCGAACAGAAAAAGGATACCGGCAAAGACCCTCTGTTATGGATTTCGGGAATCTTTGCAGTCGCGGCGTTACTCGCCTGCCTGATTCTGCCGATTTGGGTGTTCGTTACCGGCGGCAGCCGATACGAACAGAACTTCGCCACTTTCAAAAATATACTTATCTGGCCAACATTAATTTACTTTGTAACCGGAACTATCTGGGCCGTCAAAAGAAACAAATCAAAATAACAATAAATAGGAAAGGAGCTTAGGATAATGGATAAGGCTTTAGCGGACTTGATAAGAATATCGAATGTCACGGGCAAAGATACTACTCTTGTTCAGGGTGGAGGCGGTAATACATCTGTAAAGACCGCGGACGGCAAATATATGTATATCAAAGCCAGCGGTACGGCCCTGAAGAATATGAACGAAGAAAAGGGCTGGCGGCGGCTGCGGTTGAATGACGTCCTGTCGATTATAGAAGATAAATCGTTGGCACAGCTTGACCCTGATATACGTGAGCCGGAAGTAGTAAATCAATTGCTCCTCGCCTGCGATGATAAAGTTACCAGTGGAGCCCGACCATCTGTGGAATCGCATCTGCACGCTTTCCTCGATAAGTACGTGATTCATCTGCATCCTCTTGTAGTGGCGGCATACGTAAACGCCAAAAACGGTAGAGCAGAGATTGAGAAGGTCTTTAAGAATGAAAAATTTCCGCCCATTTGGGTGCCCTACGCTGACCCCGGCTTTATGCTTGCGAAGAAAATCGGTCAACTGGTTGGCGATTACCAAAAGCAGTTCGGTAGAAAGCCCGCTGTTATGATTCTGCAAAAACACGGCCTTTTTGTGACGGCGGGAACCGCCGAAGCCGCATTGCGACTGGTTCGCAAAGTCATCAAGCTCTGCAGCAGTAAGTTGAAAGAGCCAAAGCCGCGTAAGACCAGCCCCCCTGCCGCCGAGGGTGACATCACAGCCGCCAAATCAGCCATTCGCAAGGCGGTCCTGGACGCGACGAGCCGGAGTCTGCCGGTAAGTTACTTTCCAAATATCAAATCTATCGATGCATTTATGGCGCGCAAAGATGCGGGCAAATTGCTTGCGACACCGGCGCTGAACCCGGATGAGCTGGTCTATGCCAACGGCTCGGCTATGTGGCTGGAAAAATGCGACGTCAAAACAATCACTCGCAAATTGACTTCACTGGTCAACAAAGGTCAAAAGCCGGCCGCAGCATTTATAGTCAAAGGGTTGGGCCTTTTTGTCGCGGCTGGTCAAAAAAGCGCTCCGGTCATTGCAGAAATTACCGCCTGTTCTGTTCTGATTCGTATGTACGCGCTAAAATTCGGCGGCATACTTGCCCTTACCAAACGCCAGCAGGATTTCATCAACAACTGGGAATCCGAGGCCTTCCGCAAGAAATTAGCATCCAGGCAGTCCTGATTCCAGACCGGCAGTGAACCGTTAGTGATTTATTGTCTGTATGGCACTGTGTGCTATTTATTTTTTATATCGTAGGCCATAAGTGCATCGCCGTGGCGGATGTAGATTCGGCCGTCGGATATGGCCGGGTGTGCCCAGTGTTTGCCGGAGCCTTCGGTAACCCGGAAGGAGCTGACTATTTCAAAACGCTTCGGAGAAGGCTTAACCAAAGCCACATCGCCGGTGTTTTCGTCATAGCAGTACAGCATACCATCGGCGTAGATAATCGAGCCTTTGTTTCCGTTCCACTTGGCTTCGTACATAACTTTCCCGCTGTCCCAATCGAGGCAGACCCAGTCGCCTTTTGGAATACCGTCGAAGGTCGAGCCGTACAAATACCCGTCCACCAGTACGACCCCACCGTGGCCACTGTCGAGAGTTTGGTCATTCCATTTCTCGGCGACCGATGTCCCGTTGGCCGAAAGCTCCAACATTACCCCGCCCCTCGTGAACTCGCGCTGGACAGCGCTGGTAACATACAGACGTCCATCTTTATAGACCGGCGTAACACCGCCGGTATCGGAAGGTGTCTCGTATGGTTCTCGCCAGATGAGTTTGCCCGTATCGGCGGCGACGCAGACAATCGACTTTTGAATCAGGTTTACGAGTAGCTGGTTCGCCCCGCGTTCAATCAGAATCGCTGAGCAGTATGCCGATGGCTCATCCACCCCCGTAGTGGCCCAGATAGTCCGGCCTGTCATTTTATCCAGCGCAACAATAGTGCCCTTTTTGCCGCCAGGCGTACAATAGACTTTATCACCGTCGATTAACGGTGAGCCGCTCATGCCCCAGCGAATGTTCTTACCGTCGAACTTCGTCAGAGTATCGACCTGCCAGACCTTTTCGCCCGTCTTGGCGTTGAAGCAGACCATTTTCCCCGTGCCGCTAAAGACATAGACGCGCTCGCCATCAGCCGTTGGCGTAGTCCGGGTCCCCTTGTACGAGCCTGTCCATTCCGGCCCATAAGATTCTTTCCATTTCAGATTGCCGGCAATATCGTATGCGAACAGAAATCCTTCGCCGTCAATCATACCAGTCGTATATACAAATCCCCCGGCTACGGCCACGGATGAAAAGCCTATGCCCAGACCCCCGACTGACCACAACAGTTTGGGACCCGTTTCAGGCCATTTTTTTAGAAGCCCGGTCTCCGCCGATTTCCCATCCCGGTTAGGCCCGCGAAACTGCGGCCAGTCATCGCCGTAGCACATCCCGCCGGCTAATAGTATGCTCAAAAACAACACGATGATGCTTTTAATGTTATTCATACC
>JAUWBX010000236.1 GCA_030609625.1 Phycisphaerae bacterium | reverse complement strand
CGAATTCAAAGTGTTGTCCTGGCTGCAAAGGAAAGTAAAAGCGTCGAGCCAAACGATAAGGCAATATCGGATATGGTACACGAGCTGATTGAAGAAAAGACGATAGCGTAGAAGGAAATCCTAAATACGAAATCCGAAATTCCAAACAAATTCAAATGACGGAAATTCAAAACAAAAATCAATGGTGGGGCAAGCCCCACCCTACAAGGATTATAAAGTAAAAAGGAAAAAAGGGCAGAAGTCAGAGGACGGGAGTCAGAAAAGACAAACAGAAAATATTGAATATTGAACAAGGAATAATGAATATCGAAGTTTGATATTATACGACAATACGACATACGAGAAACGAGTTATGATAGAAGTTAACAGAAAAGGTGAAGTTTGGGTTTTTGCCGAGCAGCATAACGGGCAGTTAGAAGATACTCCAATCGAACTGATGAGCAAGGCCCGGCATTTGGCTGATACGCTCAACGTAAAATTGTCTGCGGCTGTCCTGGGCAACAAAATCAAAGACCTTGCGACAACGTTAATACACTACGGAGTTGACAAGGTATATCTGGTTGAACATCCTTTGCTTGAGCACTACCAGACGAACAGCTATGCAAAAGTGATGTTCGATTTAATTCATAAGTATGAGCCGCAGATTGTACTTTATGGAGCTACTATCACCGGCAGGGACCTGGCGCCCCGAATTGCAAGTGCAGCAAAGGCGGGCCTTACCGCTGACTGCACCGATTTGCAAATCGGCGACCACGAAACCATAAAAGATAAAAAGCTCCACAAGAATTTGCTGTTTCAGATAAGGCCTGCCTTCGGCGGAAATATAATCGCTACCATTATCAATCACGACCGCTGGCCTCAGATGGCTACGGTTCGCGAAGGCGTGATGCCCATCCCGGAGCCGAACGCAACACGCAAGGGTGAGATCGTCGCAGAGAAAGTACAATTATCTCAGCAGGAATTGCCTTTGGAGATTCTCGACGAGCACAAACGCCCAAAGAAAGTTGACCTTAAAGCGGCAAGGATAATCGTCGCCGGCGGAGCAGGCGTAGGCAGTAAAGACAATTTCAAACTGATATGGGATTTGGCAAATTGCCTCGGTGCAGCGCCGGCGGCAACCAGGGCGGCGATTGACCTTGGCTTTATAGACCACGACCATCAGGTCGGGCAAACCGGTACGACGGTTCGGCCCAGCTTGTATATAGCTGTAGGAATCAGCGGTGCAATTCAGCACCAGGCGGGGATGTCGCACAGCCAGAAAATCGTTGCTGTCAATAATGACCCGGACGCACCCATATTCGGCATTGCACATTACAAGATAGTCGGGGATTTGAATGAAGTTGTGCCTCTTATGATAAAGTCAATCAAAGAAAAGGGCATAAAAGACTAAGACGAACAGAGAAATGAGACTATGGCTGTCATTGCGAGCCAACCAGAGGTTGGCGCGGCAATCTCATTCGTTATGTCTTAGATTGCTTCGCTTCGCTCGCAATGACTATAAGGAAAACAGGACAGTCTATGGCAAATTTTTACAGGGACAACAACGATATACAATTTTTGTTCAGACACACAGACCTGCGAAAATCGGTGGAGACTCGCGAAGAAGGCTTTAGGTTCGCAAGCGAATTCGATTATGCGCCAGCCAATGCCGAGGAGGCGATACAGAATTATGATATGGTGCTGGATTCGCTCGGTCAATTATGCGCAGAGTTCATTGCGCCTCGGGCAGAAGACGTTGACCACCAGGGTAATATTCTCAACGAAGACGGCTCAGTAACCCGTGCAAAGCCAATACGGGAATCTATTGAAAAACTCAGCCAGGCCGAGGTTATGGGTTTTACACTGCCTTATCGGTTTGGCGGGTTGAACTTCCCGAATCTTGTCTATACGATGGCTATCGAGATTCTCTCGCGAGCGGATGCCGCACTTATGAATATATTCGGGCTGCAGGGAATCGCTGAGACAATCAATGCGTTCGCATCGGAAGAAATAAAGCAGAAATATTTACCCGATTTTTCCTCCGGCCGGGTGACAGGGGCGATGGTATTGACCGAGCCGGACGCCGGCTCCGACTTACAGGCGGTCAAGCTCTGCGCATTTGAGGATGACAGTGGTAACTGGTTCCTGCACGGTGTAAAACGGTTCATAACCAACGGCTGCGGAGACGTATTGCTGGTATTGGCTCGCAGTGAGCTGAACAGAAACGGAGGGCTGGGACTGAGTTTATTTGTCTGCGGGCCGGGGCCTACGGTGCATATTCGCCGGCTGGAAGATAAATTAGGTATTCACGGCTCACCAACGTGCGAAATATTTTTTGATAACACGCCGTGTGAGATAATCGGCGAGCGACAGCGAGGCCTTGTAACATACGTTATGAGCCTGATGAACGGCGCACGTATCGGCATCGCAGCACAATCGATGGGCATTGCGGAAGCTGCCTTTCGCGTTGCCCGCGATTATGCGGCCACGAGGAAACAGTTCGCAGTAGCTATCGAGAAGCTGCCGGCCGTTCGTGATATGCTCATTGATATGAAGATTGCCATAGAAGCGGGCCGAGCGCTTTTGTACGAAACGTCACGGGTGGTGGATATTGAAATCGGATGCGCAAAGCAACTTGAAACGAACGCGCCTGAAAATAAAGCCCAGGCCAAGCAGCTCAAAAAAGTCTCAAGAAAATACAGAAGATACGCGGCAACGCTGACGCCGATGAGTAAATATTATTGCTCCGAGATGTGCAACAAAGTTGCTTACGATTCGATTCAGGTGCTCGGGGGCAGCGGCTATATGCGGGATTATCCCTGCGAACGGCACGCCCGCGATGCGAGAATCACAACTATTTACGAAGGGACAAGCCAATTACAAGTCGTTGCTGCGGTTCGCTGTGTTTGCAGCGGGACTGCCGAGAAATTCATCGCCGAGCTGGCCGGGCAAAATTATGACGCCAAAGTAAAAGATTTGCTCGAAAAGCTTGCCGAGGGAACAGAACAATTAAAAGAGTCGGTCGCCTTTATTAAAGAGCAAGGCAACAAATATATGGACCTCTACGGCAGAGCGCTGGTCGATATTGCAATAGATTTGATTAACGGCTATCTGTTCTGCGGCCAGGCCGGCACAAAAGTAGAAATGGAAGTTCCTTTGGCTGATAACAGCCAGGCCGACAACGGCCAAACAGTTTCTATGAAAGAGCGCAAGGCGATGATTGCCCATAGATACATCACCCAAAACGCCCCGAAGATTGCAGCCCTGGCGGAATTGATTCGCACCGGCGATAAATCAACATTCACCGAATACGAGACCCTCGTCGGACCGGTACAGGAACTGGGATAAAATCATTGTAAAGTATCGATTGTCAATTGTATAATGAAGCCCCGGTAAAACAGCCGTGGTTTTTTGTTCTCTGGACCGGATTTGGCAGGACTCGTCTCGGCTGAATGCCAAGCTGTAGCCGGAAAAGTTTTTTATTTTCCAGCAGGTATTTGACCCCAAACAAGGAAAATGATATGGGACAGGCAATCAGCAAACTAACCATTAAAGGCTACAAATCCATTCGAAATCTTGAGAATTTTGAACTTCGAAATCTAAATATCCTGATTGGACCCAATGGGGGAGGAAAAAGCAACTTTCTAAGCTTTTTTGAGTTTTTACAGGCGATTGCTAAAGAAAAAGAATTGCCTAACTTCTATGTTGAAAAGAAAGGAGGCACAGAAAGATTCCTTTATTTGGGTTCTAAAGTAACTCAGTCAATCAAAATTGAATTAATAATGAATTCACTCCCTATATTATATACAAAAGAACTCTCCGTTACGCTTAACGATAAATTCTCCGCTTCGACGCAAACAGCTTTTTTTAATCCAAATTATGCACATCTTAAAATTAAGGATTTTGAGGAACTCTTTTCAAGTTTTATTGTTTTTAGTGTTTATCATTTCCATGATACGAGCGATTTTGCACGGCTAAAACTCCCTACTTCGGAAGGGAATTATGATTATTTGTTCCCGGATGCAAGTAATTTGGCTCCATTTTTATTTAGGATGAAGGAAAAACAACCTCATGATTATCAGGCTATTATTGACGTTGTCCGTTTAGCAGCTCCATTTTTTGACGATTTCAGTTTTGATATAAAAGAACAAAAAGGAGAAATAAAATGGTGGTGGAAGCAAAAAAAGTCTGATTATAAGTTTCATCCCAGTCAGATATCAGATGGCACATTGCGTTTTATCTGTCTTGCGACGGCGCTATTGCAGCCGAAGCCACCGTCAACGATCTTATTAGATGAGCCGGAATTAGGATTGCATCCGTATGCTTTGGCAATATTAGCAGGCTTAATACAGAAAGCTTCATATCGTGCACAGGTTATTGTTTCGACGCAATCTGCTGCGCTCATTGATCATTTCCAACCGGAAGACATTATTCTTGTCGAGCGTAAAAACGATGAGTCTGTATTCAGCCGTCCCGATACAAAAAAGTTGAAAATCTGGTTAGAAGATTATTCTTTGGGAGACATTTGGAGCCGAAACATCATCGAGGGGACGGCTGGACAATGAGTAATATAAAGATTCTCGTGGAAGGCCCGACAGAGATACTCTTTGTCAAGGACGTGTTAAAGCCTTATCTCTACGAAAAAGGAATATCTGTCAGACCTTTTCTGTTTCAGGAGGGTGGAGGTGTTCCCAAATATCCGAGATCTCAAAAACAAATACTGAATACCATCAAATCCGACAGGTCTTGTTTTTGTACGATGTTGGTTGATTTTTACGGATTGCCAAAAGATTGGCCTAGAAGGAAAGGCGCTGATAGCCGTAGGGCATATTTAGAAAAAGCCGCAACAGTCGAAAAAGCATTATTTACGGATATTTGCGCACAATTTGGTTCCTCTTTTAATCGCTCTCGATTTATTCCCTACGTTCAAATGCACGAATTTGAGGCATTGCTTTTCTCAGATACATTGATACTAGCCGAGAGC
>JAUWBX010000058.1 GCA_030609625.1 Phycisphaerae bacterium | reverse complement strand
ATTATCGGCTTTCATACAAACAGCACTCAAGGCACGTTCAGCCGCGTCCAGGTCTTGTGACTCTTTCAAACGCAAGAGCAGGTCGAGCATCGCCGGCAATTCGGCGGGACCGCCCAGTTCGCCCACTTTCCTCAGCGCAGCCGGACGGACTTTCGCCTCGGCGTCTTCGGCGGCTTTGAGCAATGCCGGAATGCTTGCTGTCATTCGTCGGCGCCCTATCAGTTCGAGCGCGGTGAGCCGTTGGCTGGCCTTGCTGCTGTTGAGCATCGCCATCACGGCGGCATCGGCCTGGCGGCCCGGCAGGGCAGCGAGGCTTCCTTGCGCGGCTTGCGAAATCTCACTATCGGCATCGTTTAGCAATTCGGCCAGAACCGGCACTGCGGAGGCATCTCCAATCTCCGCCAGAGACCGGATGGCTGCGATGCGAACGGATTTTGCGCCGCTCCTGGCCAGTGCGAACAGCGCCGGCGACGCCGATGCATCGCCGCGTTTGCCGAGTGTCTGGATAACTAAGATTTGATTGTCGGCGGGCAGTTGGTTCAGCTCAGCGGTCAGCGCCTGAGTCACTTCAGTACCTGGTAATTCCAGAGCGGTTTGTGCGGCTGCGGAGAATAAAATGTAGTCCTCGCTGCGCAAATGCTCGCGAAGCAATACGACGCCGTCCTTGCCGCGGGTTAGGATTGCGCCGCGCAGGGCCCCGCCACGAACCTGGTGCGGCCCCTTGACGCTGCGCAATTGGTCGTAAATCGCTATGGCCACGTCTCGCCGGCTTTCGGCGACCAACGTCTCGGCGCAGCGGAACAGACCTTCGCAAAATGCGAGTTGATTGGCGGCAGATACATTTGGCAGGGCACGTTGCAGAGTTCTGGTTGCAGGCCTGTTACCGATTTTGCCCAACGCCCTCGCTGCGGCCTGAGCCACTTGGTTATCAGTATCTTGCAGCATTTTCGCCAACGGTCTGACTGCCCTGGCATCGCGGCGCACGCCGATGCTGCCGATTACACCGACGAGCGGCCGGCCTTTTAGTTTGCCGAGCGCATCGCGCAAGGCTTCGTCCACAGCCGGGTCCGGGATGGGCTCCAGCCCGTAGCGGGCCATGTGCGAGAGTTTTTCGTCACCGAGCAGTGCGGCCAACGGAGCGATAGCGTCTTTGGTTCCAACGAGAGCCAGTAGGCGACAGGCATCGGCTTTTTCTTTGTGCGGTGCATCGGATTTGAGCACGGCAATAAGTTTGTCCACCTGCTGCTTAGTCGCCGGTACGACGGTTTGTCCGAACGACTGCATCGCGCAGGCGAGCAGCAAGGCAATGATAAGCGTATAGTTCATTTTTGACTTTGACATAGCTTGGTCTCCTTCCGGTTTTATATGATCCACGGCTCACGCATCGCGCGCGAACGCAGCCGATTGGCTTCGGGGTCGTTGATGAATTCCTCTTTGACGGGGTCGTAGCGCATGTCGCGTTTGAGCCACATACAGATATTGGCCGCGTGCACCGTAGTCATGGTCCGGTGCATCATTACCGGATTGGACACGGTCTGGCGGCGTGACTTTACGCAGTCTAAGAAATCTCGCACGTGGCTCATCGGGCGCTGGGTGCGGGCCTGGTAGTCATAGACTATTTTTCTGAAGTCACCCATCATCGCCGGCGAGGAAACGTCCGGTTTCGAATAGCCGTCCGCTGCTGAGACCCACCCCTCGGGGCCTTCGTAGCGAACACCGCAGGAGCCGTGCCAGTATTTTTTATCCATGTCGCGCTCCAGGATCATCCGTATGCCGTTGGCAAACTTGGTCACCATTCCGTCTCCGCTCTCGTTTTTCACATATCCGTATTCGATGGCCGCAGTGTCCCCCGCGCCCATACCCACCTGGCACTGGGCGAAAGTGTGTGCCCCCCACTCGCCTATACAGCTCGTATGGAAATCATAGTGGCCTCGCCAGCCCCCGCGAGTGTATGTGGAATTGTAAGGCCGCCAGGGACACGGGCCCAGCCATTGGTCCCAGTCCACCTCTTCCTTCGACGGCTGTGGTTGTGTCGGCAGCCAATCATGTCTCATTTCAGCCGCGTCCCACGGGGCTATGTGCGCGCGAACCGTATGCACTTCGCCGAGTCGGCCGAGGCGAAGCATCTCGTTACAGAACGTGAAATTACCCTCGCTCAACCGCTGTGTGCCGGTTTGATAAATGCGGCGATAACGTTTCGCGGTTTCCACCACCGCCTGGCCTTCCGCGATGGTCATGCACGACGGCTTTTCAGAGAAAACGTCCTTGCCTGCCCGCATCGCCATTATGGAAGCCAGGGCGTGCCAGCGGTCGCCGGTGGTAACCAATAGCGCATCGATATCTGTGCGCTCGGCCAGGAACTCCGGCGTGTTGTGGTATATGCGGCAATCCTTGTTGCCGTACCGGGTGTCCACCATTTGCTTGACGGCCTCGGCACGTTTCCTCTGGGGGTCGCACACAGCGACAAATTGCACGTCCTTCTCAGGCATCATCCAGCGTAGGTCGTGTGAGCCGCGGTTGCCTATGCCGATGCCACCTAAGACAATGCGTTCGCTGGCCGGCACTCGGCCTCCGGTGCCTAGGGCCGTCGAAGTGATAATCGTCGGCATGGCTATAAGCCCACCTGCCGCCGCTGCGGCGCCCCGGATGAACTGGCGTCGGTTTAAGTGTTTGGCTTTTGCTCGCCTCATGGGTTGCCTCCTTCTGAAAAATTACAGTTTCAAAACACAAAGACAGATAAATCGGGGCCAACAATCCCCGAGCCACGAAATTTTTGTGCCCGAATTATATCCGATTCATAGACCAACATCAAGTCATTTAAGCATAATTTTAGGCAGAAAACATTTTTTGGAGCAGGGGGACAATCGGTGCCCTAAGGACTTGTAAACAAATTATCTTCCATTTTTGGCTGGCTGCGGCCCTGCCTGCCGGCAGGCAAGTTCGGCTGGCGGTGTCAGCAAAACTCGGACTACCAACCAGTAGGCCTGCGTTTTGCTTCCTTGCCAGCCTTGTCCTCGCTGGAGCCAAAACGAAACCTAATTTCTTTACCAGTCCTAAAGGTGTGAGAACATAAAAAGCAGAAGTTATACCCTTCAGGGTAGTAAATTCCCGCGAGTAAAATCATAAACTATTATTGTAAAGCTCCTTACCCGCGTACAAACGGGAATTTTCAATCGAGAGCACTATACATGAGATAGTTGCAATATGAGGATGTTTTTGCTATTCTAAAAAGGTTGATAATCTTAGAAATGTTGTAGAAATAGCCATTATGTACCAAATCTCGATTGAGATAGAGAATTAAACATATTTTATTTCACCCGTTTGAAGGAGGTCATTATGAAACGGTATAGACTGTTGACTTTGGTTCTGTGTGTTGCTCTGGTTGGTGTTAATGTGGTTTTGGTTTACTCTGGTGAGCGAAACAAGAGCAGCGATGAGTTCCGCGAGCGGTTTGTCAAAAACTTCCAGCGCATTTCACTGAACACGACGGAAGGCGACGCTATGATGCTGCGAATTTTAGTGGAAAGCGCAGGGGCCAAGCGCGGAATCGAAGTGGGCTCAGCCACTGGCTTTGGAGCCATCAACATGGGAATAGCTTTCGAGAGGACCGGAGGGCACCTTTATACGCTGGAAATCGACCCGCGAATGGTGAAGGAATGCCGAGAAAATTTGAAGAAGGTTGGCTTGGAAAATATAGTTACCTGCATAGAAGGAGATGCCCTTAAAACATTGCCAACACTTGAAGGCGAGTTTGATTTTGTTTTCATCGATGCCGTGAAGCGCGATTATTTAAAATATTTCAAACTTATCGAGCCGAAACTAAAACCCGGCGCTGTGATAGTCGGTGACAATGTCATCCGTTCTGCCAGGGCGATGAAGGATTTTCTCCGATTTATACAAGAAAGTCCCAACTACGATACGGTTATTATCCGGGCCTCGATGGAGAAAAACGATGGCATGTCGGTCAGCTACAAAATCAAATGACCGGTCTCTTATCTCGGCCTCATAACGAGACGGTTATTCGGATAAGCTCTTAGGAAACAAAAGGGGCTTGTGCCGAATCAATCAGTATATGCTCCGAATTGGTGCAAAATCGCTATGTCATTCCCGCCCCGCATCACGGTGCGGGGTAAACTTTGTGCGGGGCGTCAATCCAATACTACTCTGCGAAGTAGCTCGCTACGTAGCACGAGTTAGCCTTGTATCAACGTTGTTACGGCTGCGGCCAGGTGTTGCAGTTTTCTTGCTATCCGTGTCGAATTTAATATACTTGTCCATAAGACTTTCCTGTAAAAGAAGTTAAATAAAAGACCCGTATGGAGGTAAAATGATTAAATGAAGATAATTGCAGATGCGAATATTCCGTTTGTGGCAGAGTGCTTTTCCTCCATCGGTGAGGTTAAAATCATCGGCGGCAGAGAGATAACGCCGGGCATTGTTAGTGATGCCGATGTTCTTTTGGTTCGCAGTATTACGCCGGTGGATTCGGATTTATTGGCTGACAGCAAGGTGCGTTTTGTAGCTACCGCCACTATCGGTTTTGACCATATCGATATTGACTTTCTACGGCGGAACAATATCGGTTTTGCGTCGGCACCGGGGTCAAACTCCAACTCCGCGGCAGAATATGTAATTGCCGGGCTGCTCGAAATCGGGCGAAACTACGATATTGACCTTCAAGACAAGTCAATAGGCATTGTAGGCGTTGGTAATGTCGGAAGCAGGGTGGCAAAAAAGTGCGCGGCTTTGGGGATGCAGATTTATCTGAACGACCCGCCTTTGCAAAGACAAGCCGGCGAGGCAAAATATCTGTCGCTAAAAGAGCTTTTTAATTGCGATTTTATAACACTTCATACGCCATTGACATTTGAGGGTGTTGATAAGACGTATCATCTGGCTGACGAGAAATTCTTCAAATCGCTTAAGGAAAGGTGCGTATTCGTTAATGCTTCGCGCGGCGGTGTGGTTGACAGCGATGCCCTGAAAGTGACGATACGGTCGAGGCGATTGAGAGCTGTCGTGCTTGATGTCTGGGAAAACGAGCCGAATATCGATACGGAACTTTTGGAAATGGTTGATGTCGGCACGCCGCACATTGCCGGCTATTCGCTGGACGGCAAGATTACAGGTATGATTATGATTTATAAGGCGGCGTGTGAATATTTCGGACTTAGTCCCAGGTTTGATATCGAGGATTTTTTGCCTGAACCTGCTATCGGCCAGTTGAGAATAGAGCCGAACACAGATAATGAACAGGCTGCGCTGGTTAATGCTGTGGAGAAGATTTACGGTATTAGAGAAGATGACGTCCGGCTGCGGCGGGTTTGTGAGAAGGCGGTGGAAAAGAGAGGCGAATTTTTTGACGGCCTGCGGAAGAATTATCCCGTCCGCAGGGAATTTCAAAATACGAAAGTTATTGTTAAAGACAGAAGCAGCACCTTGGCCAAAAAGCTGAAAGGGATTGGATTCCTGCTTTCGCAGGAATGACAAGCGGTGGGCTAAATGTACGTCGCCGTGCCGGCGACGGCTAAACGTAAACCCGCCAATAAATTGGCGGGTTAAATATCTGGATTTCTGTCCCCTGTTTTTCAGGGGTGACTAAGAGAGAGCAAAGTTGAAAAGTTGCGTTGAGAATATAATTGAATGGCCGAGAGGGAGATTGGATTTTTCGGCGGGCTGTGTTGTTATGGGGGTGTTGAATGTTACGCCGGACTCCTTCAGCGACGGCGGTCAGTTCTTTAATACCGATAAGGCTATTGAGCAAGGTTTGCAAATGGCAGCCGACGGTGCTGTGATAATAGATGTGGGCGGTGAATCGACTCGACCGGGTTCTGCACCGGTTTCGGATGATGAGCAGATAGGGCGCGTGGTTCCGGTGATAAAGGCGCTTCGCAAAAAGATAGATGTGCCGATTAGTATTGATACATACAAGCTTGAAGTTGCCAAAGCCGCTTTGGAAGCAGGGGCGGGTATGATAAATGATATAACTGCTTTGAGTGATGAGCGGATGGCAGAACTGGCGGCTGAACACGATGTGCCGGTTGTTTTAATGCACATGCAGGGCACGCCCGCAACAATGCAGACTGAGCCGAAATATGAGGATGTGGTTAGCGAGGTTTTGCAGTTTCTGTTGGGCCGGGCCGAACGAGGGGAGGATTTCGGCATTGCAAAAAATATGATTTTCATAGACCCCGGCATTGGTTTTGGCAAGACATTAGAACACAATCTTTTACTTTTGAGAAATATCAATAAATTCGTCGCTGCCAATTACCGGGTGCTTGTCGGGACAAGCCGGAAAAGCTTTATCGGCAAGCTTACCGGCAAGGAGAAATCCGGCGAGAGGATATTCGGCACCGCCGCAACGGTTGCTTTATGTGCCGCGTCAGGCGTTTCAATTGTCCGTGTCCACGATGTAGCTGAAATGGTGGACGTGGTGAATGCAATTAACGCTATCAACCCCCAAACAATTAAACCCCCTCGGTGAAACCGGCGGCTGAATATAAGATTTAACTTTGAAGATGTTTTTCGATTCTCTCGACAAACTTTTCTGCGTCGCGAACTCTTTTAAGGGCTCTGTCCTGCTCAATTTCGATGTAAATATTATAATCACCGATTGCTCGGTCTTCCTGCTCGGCTGTGAGAATTTTTGCAAAATCCTTTTCGATTTCCCCGGTCTTTATCAAATGCAGGCCGAACATTCTTTTGACGGCGTTGTGTGATTCAGGTTCAATATCTTTGGTTGCCAAGGCGGCTTTAGCTGCGTGCAGGACGGCATAGTAAGCCCTTGAAACACAATCCTCATAAAGCTGATTTTCCAAAAGTGTTATTTGCTGCCAGAAGAGCTTTTTTAGCGCGAATTAGCTCTTTTTGCGATATGTCATTCATACTGTGATTGCATCCTTGCTAATATTGCGTATAAAAGGCGTATTTTCCTTCTGGAGTTTGTCAAAGATGTTTTTGCTGATTACTTTAGGTGATATGCAGAGGTCTGTCTGAAGAAATATATCAGTTGCGATGTCATAGACCGTGTCAGACATGTGCCAATCATCACTTGCTACTATGACCAGCACATCCACATCGGAGTCGGGTTGATCGTCACCACGAGCCTTTGAGCCAAACAGCTTCAACTCGATTAGCTGACCGCCCAAAGTTTGTCCGAGGACGGCCTTAAACTGTTTGAGAGCCGATTTTTCTTTCGTACTTAACGCCATAATAAATAAGAAGTTACATATTCTCTATTATATACTATAATACTATGTTGTAATGTCAAAAACAAGTAAAAAGTGCCAATAGTTAAAACCACAGACTCTGTTGGCAATTAAGTTCAATCGGTATCAATTGCGATTTTTAGGGCTTCGTTAGTGTTTTTGACGAATTTGAATTTTAGGCCTTTTTTTGCTTCTTTGGGGACTTCGGGGAGGTCTTTTTTGTTTCTGGCTGGGAGGATGACGGTTTTTATTCCAGCTTGTTTAGCAGCTAAGATTTTTTCCTTCAGGCCGCCAATGGGTAAGACCAGGCCGCGTAAGGTTATTTCGCCTGTCATCGCTACATCCGGCCGACTCGGTTTGCCGAGAAGCAGACTGACCAGCGATGTGAACATTGCTGCGCCGGCACTTGGGCCGTCTTTGGGAACCGCCCCTGCGGGGACGTGGATGTGATAATCGAATTTTCTGAATCTATTGGGGTCAATTTTTAACTTTTTGGCGTTTGCCTTTACAATGGAAAATGCGGTCTGTGCGCTTTCCTTCATAACGTCGCCGATTTGACCTGTCAGTTGTAAGTTACCTTTGCCGGGCATATAGGCGGATTCGATAAAGAGCAGCTCACCGCCGACGGGCGTATAAGCCAGGGCGGTTGCGACGCCGGGTATTCCGGTTCGCAGTGCCAGCTCCGATTCGAATTGCGCAGGGCCTAAGATTTTCGCCAGGTCTTTTTTGCCGATGGTTGCCCGCCTTTTTTTGGCTTTGGCAATTTCCGTGGCGACGGCGCGGCAGATAGCAGCAATATTTCTTTCGAGGTTTCGTACCCCTGCCTCGCGTGTGTAGCCCTTGATTATCGAAAGAATTGCGTCATCTTTTATGGTGCAGCGGTTTTTGCTTAG
>JAUWBX010000416.1 GCA_030609625.1 Phycisphaerae bacterium | reverse complement strand
ATAAAGGTTTACCACCGGCACCTCGTCAACATCAAAGCTGAGCAGCCGTTTCGACCAGCCGGTCGGTATCGTCTCCTTACCCTCAATCGTATAAAGAAAATACTCGCTAAGGCCTTCTTTTCTGATTTCCTTCGGCCTTATGCCTCCGAGTTCTGTTAACACTCCAAGTGATGTTTGGGTATCCATCCGGGCTCTGCGAGTCGATGACCTGGTAGGCATGGGAATTACTTCGCCCGGTCTGCCGTAGGGGTATTGTCGTCTGGCAAGCTCAACAATCTGGTCGAGTATGTGGACTTTGCCGACAATCAGGCGTGTCTGGGCGTTTTCGTAATCTTCGCCGCTGTTGTTGGTAACGCGAACGTAGCCCTGCAGGCGCATCGTCTCTTCATTCTCTGTGAGTGTGCCCATATAAAACGCCCGCCAGCTTAATCCGCTGGTCAGGTACGTAATCTCCACCGGCACTTTGCCGATTACGCCACTTTCGATATTCCACAGGCCGAGGTTTCTTACCCTCGGCGGATAAGTCAAATCAGCGATGTCAATTTTATCTGCATTGGCCTTTGGCAGCATCTCTAGGCTGGTCGGGTCAATGAGCGTATTGGCCCAGGAAAATTGCAGCTTGTTCTTCCCGTCTTTTAGCGTCAGCGCCCTGCTTTCACGGACTAACGTCATGTCCGCTGAATTATAAATCGTAAGCTGTACGGTGTCCCGCGTCGGCAGTGTTACCAAATCGACCTTGGCCTGACCGACGCCGGCCATCACAACGATTATAAGTAGCGTGAATATTATGCGTTTCATTTTGCTGTTCCTTTAGTTTGACAGGTTTAAGTTTTTATTACCTTTTTAAAACGGCTACAGCCTTACATTTACTCCCGGCCGGATATTACGCCGATTGTAGTGCATCGTCAGATCCTTAGTAGCTGGGCCGGCCTCGGTGCGGGCAGGCAGTTTAATCTCGAACTCAAGCGTATTAGCGCCCTTTTTCTTATAGTCAACACCGAGTTTCAACTCTTTCTTGTTCATATTGCACTTTTTCATGTCCCACTGGCCGGGAATGTGCTGTATCATCGTTAGCACCGCGGGGCCGTCCTTGAAATTCTCAATCTTTGCTGTGATTATTTCATCGGTATCGTAGAGAATAAGTTTCGGACTACTGCTGTTGTTGTATCGCTTGTTGATCTGGGTGTCCCTCATTTTTCGCTGCGTAACGACGATGTCCCTGCTGTCGCCGATATAGAGTTCCATTTTCTCGCCGACCGGCACCATTGCCGTTACGTCTTCGCCCAAAAAGATGGTGCTCTCGTGCCCATCGTCCTGGAAGAGCCGTGCCTTGCCGCCCCAGAGGGCAAATTCGCCTAATCCGCTTTTGGCTTCGTTGACAATTCGATAGCTTACCGGGATACCCACGTTTCTGTTTTCCAACTGTTCAGGGTCCCACGGCAGCCTGGCTGCATCGAACGTCCAGATTTTTGTAATAGGCACCTTCGCGGCTTTTAGAAACAGCATCTGCTTGGTTTCCTCATGGTCGATGCCCTGCTCGAAGGACTCTCCGTAATCCAGAAGCACCCGCGCCTTAGCGAAATCCTCACCTGAGAAATTCCGCAGGATAAGATAGCTTTTCAAATCAACGGCGGTTTCGGCCTTGTCGGCTATCGCTTTGTAAGTAATCAGCCGGTCGATATTGCTCAGCAGATAGCTGATTCGTACCGTCTCGGCGTAGTCACTATCGCTGCTGATTTGCCAGACTAAGGCTGCCTCATTAGGCGGATAACTTACATTTAGCAGTGTTACATTGTCCGGATGGTCAAGGACCCGGAGCCGAATCGAGTCGGCGTCGATGGAGACAGCCTTCCAGGAAAAGTCCACCTTGTTAAGCCCTTTCTGCAATGTTAGGACGCGCTCTTCTTCGATTAGCGTCGCCCTCGGGTTGTCTAAGCGAATCACCGTCGCCGCCCGCTCAGGCAGCGCCACTAATTTGATTCTGCCTTCGGCGATGGTGAAAACCACTAACCCCAAAACCATTGCCAGAATTTTGTTTCTTTTACTGTTCATAATTAAATCTCCTAAAAAATAGTTTCACTGTTACTCTTACCGTCTGAGCTTCTGCTCAGCGTGTATAATTTCCAGCTCATAAGTTTTCCCGGCTTCCACAGTAATCTTTATAGTGTTTGGCTTATAGTAACTTCTCGATGGGTTAGGACGGGTACCAATTATATATTCACCGGGCGGAATACCGGAGATATCAAACGTACCATCTTCACTGAGCCGGCCGGACGAGCCCCATTTGCCAAGCCGCTCCTCACTTGCAGGGTCAATGTTTAGATGAATCTCACCCAATGGCCTTTTCCCATCTTTATCGACAACCTTTCCCCGGATTGTACCTGTACCGGTCATGGTGAGCCTGATTTGGTCCGAGGGAATTGAATATCGCTCGAATATGGAGTTTTTGAGGTGCAGCGATTTTCCTCGGCATCTGATACTCATCGTTCCTTCAGGTAAAGAACGTATCTCAAAACGACCTTGTTTGTCGGTTGTTACAGCTCTATCACCGGCGCATTGATAACCAAATCCATCCGGCCCGACAATATTGGTAGCCGATATATTGACACCCTCAATTGAATTACCGGCCTGGTCGGTCACGGTACCTTTGACGTAAGACGGGCGTGCCAAACCAATCTTAAATTGATGATACTCCGGCCGCTTGTTGTCGTAGTTTGCCTGTTTTCGCGTAACATAACCCTCGGCCCCGACTCGAATCTCGTAGTAACCGAGTGGAATCTTTGAGATTTGGCAGAAGCCCTGCTCGTCCGTTTTGCCGTGCATCACTTCCTTCCAGTTTCTGTAGTCCTGGCGTTTGGCTAATGTGATTTTCGCTCCGGCAATCGGTTTTCCAGTAGCAATGTCGAAGACTTTGCTGTGGACAAGACCTTTGCCGGCGAATTTAGGCGAGACCGAGCCGGGCCGCTTATCAATCACCACCAGATTCTTTGGAATCTTCACATTTTTCCAAACGATGGAACCTCCGCCTATGTAAACATCCATTCTGGGGGTGGCTACGGGCTTTTTGAAGTTGGGATGGTCCGAACTGAAAAATCTTCTGGGGTTATTATAAAGACTATTCCAATTCTGTGGGACCCACACGGTAAAGGTCCAGTCGATAAGGTTTTCTGGTTTCGATAGTTCTTCCTCGTTCTCCTTGAGCCAGAAACTATACTCGGGACCATTGTGGATGACAAGTTCAAGCTTGTTCGCTCGGATAGCTGCGAAAGTTTTCAACGCCTGATTGAATTCG
>JAUWBX010000289.1 GCA_030609625.1 Phycisphaerae bacterium | reverse complement strand
GTTATGAAAGAGCCTACTATGTTCGCGGATTTGTCTATCGCAATGAAGGAGCGTATGACTTGGCTATTTCAGATTTTACTAAAGCCATTGAGATAAATCCAAGTTATGCTGAAGCCTACTTTCAACGAGGGTTTGCCTACGGGGATAAGGGTCAATATATGCAGGCTATCTCAGATTATACTAAGGCCCTTGAAATAAACCCAAGGGATGCTATAGCCTACTTCAATCGAGGGTTTGCCTACGGTCGGAAAGACCAAAATGATTTAGCCATCTTAGATTATACGAAGGCCATCGAGATAAATCCAAGTTGTGCTGAAGCCTACTATGGCCGGGCGGTCAAATATGCCAAGAAACACGAATCTGACAAAGCCTGGGCGGATGTGCAAAAGGCCCAAAGCCTGGGGTATCAAGCTGACCCTGAACTTCTCAAGATTCTTCGGCAAGATTTACTAAGAGAACGATGAAATCAGTAAGACAATCTTTACATGAAAGTTGATAAAAACGATTCATTCTCTGGCTTGCAGATATTTTCTCAACAATCAAAGGTCTAAATTTTCAAAAATTTGGTTGCAAGTCTCGGAGTATATACACCTCCCCTAAAGTCTTTTTTCAATTTCCTCCTACCTCCCCTCCCCTTGCGATTTTTTATATCAAAAAAAGCCCATGCTCTCATGGCCGAGCGGAAACAAACTTTTAATTTATCCCGTGCTGTGAAATAGTCGATATGTTCAAAATGTGCACTATCATAGTTAGGCAATACGTTGACTTGATAAAGACCGCTCTGTCGCAAATAGGGTCAGATTATTTTAAGGTGAAAACAACTTATAAACAATCTGGAATAGTCCGTGAACGCGTATTTTGCTATGAGTTCTATCATCAAATACGTAAAATAATGACTGACTCTGATTTGAAACTCAACTCTGAAATTGATAAGAGGGGTCACCCCGACTTTGCCCCAGGTGGCTGGAAAAATCCCGATTTTGTGATTCATACTCCTGGCACACACGAGAACAATACTTTTATTATTGAGGTCAAGGGCAAGTTGGAACCCAAAAAAATAGGTGAAGACATCAAGAAGATTATCACTTTCATTGAAGAATATCAATACACAGCGGGCGTTTTTGTCTTATATAACCACTCTCTTGAAAGGTTGAAACAAAGAGCAGGTCATGTTTTGATGGAATACAATAGCCGTCTTTCTGCCAATTCTGTCCACATACTTGCGATAGAGAATCACGGAATGGACTGTGAGGAATTGCTGCTATCCGAGTTGAACCACAGAGAACATTGAGTGAGACAGAATCGCATGGAATAGTCCCCATCGCCTGCTAACGTCGTTCAGCAGCAGTAACAGTTGACCGCCAATCCAACACCGTTTAGAATACCCTAAAGTTAGAAATAGTGAGTAAGAGGGTGGGGTATCTACTTGTCATTAGAGCTTCTGACAATCGCGACAATCGCCGAACGGATAGCATCGGATAACTGAGGCCAACATTGGACAATTTCAGTAAGGTCAGAAGGTATTTTTTGGGTGTCGATTTTGCCCTGTTTTTCAATTTTATGTGTCAACTGAGGTGTCAACTGCTCTTTGGTAGTTTCACAAGTCTTTGTTTTATCAGGGTTTGTATTTTTACGGCAACGGACTGAAAATCCGTGTGTCGGCGGTTCAAATCCACCCCTGGATGCATCACGCCTTTAGTCCCAGGTTAGATAACGCCTTGCTATCTCACGGGGCAGGGACAGAAAATAACACAAAAGAATGTAAAAGG
Organism: Phycisphaerae bacterium; assembly: GCA_030609625.1. GTDB lineage: Bacteria > Planctomycetota > Phycisphaerae > Sedimentisphaerales > Anaerobacaceae > NIOZ-UU13. The sequence continues at coordinate 2,662 of JAUWBX010000289.1, read as the reverse complement.
CAAGAAAAATCCCCCCAGCACAGGACTGGTTAAAAAGGACAAAAATTCCCCCCAGCACAGGACTGGGGGCTAACCAATAAGGAAAACCCTGTCTGTGCCAGGTTTTGTTTTTTAATTGACCCCCCAACGCCCTTCGGGGTTGGGGGGCTAAACAGTATTGCGCTTGCTTTAGTGCCTTATAGGCACGTAAGTATTTGCTCCTAAGAAAATAAACGGTTTTTATATTGTGAGGATTGAGATTGCCGCGTCCCCCGGCAGAAAAGCAAGTGAGCATACACCGGTGGCAAGCTCTGCTGGCTCCTTCGCCCCGATGAATCGGGATTGGTCCATTTTATTTTGCATACATCCTGAGAATCATGCCAATAGCTCGATGCTTTTAATCGGTTTGGCAATGGAAGATATATGCTTTGGTCGTAATTTGCTTGCAATGGGAAGACCGCGTTTACAGCTTCGAATTGGATTTTGCGTAGCGGCCCCCCTGCCCTTCTGATGCTTTAAGTCTTAGCTTCTGAATAAGGTAAGGTAAACTATAGACGGCTATTCCAACAAAGTACATATAATATCTAAGACTATCATCAAGATTAAAAATCTTCGTTACAACAGCAGGCCAAAACAATATAAGTGATGCGATAAGAAACAGAGGAATTTCATACCACTTATTCTTTATTATGAACCATCCCTGGACCGCATTTGTAAAGGCAAACACCCCGAATATAGCCATTACAAATATGAGCAGTGCCTGAGACCAATTAGTGATTCCGTGAAGGACAAGCTCGGCATTAAACACAAACATAAACGGAATAACGGCGGTCCTTAAATCATATATGAAACCCTGTATCCCCGTTGCTATGGGGTCGGATTTCGCAATAGCCGCCGCAGCATAGGCAGCGAGTCCCACCGGTGGGGTATCATCGGCAAGAATACCAAAATAGAAACAGAACAAATGAGCAGCTATTGGAGGGATAAGGATAATACCGACACCGCTTACGGGACTTAGCTCTCTGATTACAGGGACTGTGATTGTTGCCATAACAATATATGTTGCCGTTGTCGGCAGTCCCATTCCAAGTATCAAACTTGCAATTGCCGTTATTAATAACACAGGGAATATATAACCGAGAGAAAGTCTTGTTACAATCTCAACAACCATGCCACTTGGCCCCATGAAAACGATGCCGACAATAATACCTGCAGTAGCAGTTGCTAATGCGACAGTGAGCATATTCCTCGCTCCTGCGATTAATCCTTCAGTTATGGTCCTGACACTTTTAATAGCAGCCTTTATAACGGCAGTGCCACTCTTTAGCGCTTTGATGATTTCCCGTACAAAGACAATCACAATCAGGACAAGTATTGCATTAAAAGCCGCCAAGTTTGGGGTATGACGCATAACTATCAATTCATATATCAAAACAATCAGAGGGATAAGGTAATAAAATCCACTTTTCAGCACGGTCAGAAATCTGGGGATGTCCGATTTTGGCAGGCCTTTCATTCCGAGTTTTGAGGCCTCAAGGTGAGCGATATAAAACAGGCCAAAATAAGATACAAAGGCAGGAACGGCGGCGGCCTTAACAACGTCAAGGTAATCAATGCCTAAATATTCTGCGATAATAAATGCCGCTGCTCCCATTATGGGAGGCATCAACTGGCCGTTAGTGCTTGCAGCAACCTCGGTTGCCGCTGCAATCTTTCCGGGATAACCGCACTTCTTCATTAAGGGAATCGTAAAGGTCCCCGTTGTAACAACATTAGCAATGCTTGAGCCTGAGAAAAGACCTGTTAATCCGCTTGAGATAACGGCTGCCTTTGCTGCGCCGCCCTTAAATCGACCAAGTAAAGAGAGCGCAAGGTCATTGAAAAAATGTCCGGCCCCAACCTTGTCAAGCATTGACCCGAACAATACAAACAGAAAAACCGTATTGGCAGAGACGTGAAGGGGGATACCATAAATCCCTTCTGTGGACAGAGCAATCTGGCTGAGATACCTTCGAAGTGACACGCCCCGAAAGGCAAATATCGACGGCATATAAGGGCCTAAGAAGGCATAGAGTGTGAACAGAATGGCAATAATGGCAAGGGCAGATCCAATCGCACGCCTCGTCGCCTCCAACAGAAGCACGATTAGTATAACACTTATAACCACATCCCGCGGAATGGGCAGACCCGCCCGCATTGTTATGCCCGTCCAGTCAAAGACAAAGTACAGCACAGAAAGACACGCAAATCCCGCCAGAATATAATCAATAAGCGGGATACGGCTTTCAGCTTTTGGAACGTCAGTTTTCCACTTTCGTTTGGCCCTGCCCCGGTAGGTCAGGAATACGAGTGTTATCGCAAAAGCCAGATGAACCGCTCTTACTGTCGTGCTGTCAAGTATTATCAAACGCGGTAATGCTAATTGAAACAAAGCCCATGCTATTGAGATAGCAGCAATGATGCGTCTGTCGGTTTTTCTCTCGTTTCTTAAAGGCATCTAATCAATTATAAGTTTTGAATCTATGTGTTTATCGAGACCGGCCTCTTTATAGTATTTTAAGGCGCCTTTGTGAATTGGAGCGGAAAGCCCCTTCAGCATATCTTTTTTTGTCAGTATCTCGTAAGCCGGATGAAGGGATTTAAAGTCTTCAAAATTCTCAAAAATCTCTTTTGTTATAGCATA
>JAUWBX010000409.1 GCA_030609625.1 Phycisphaerae bacterium | reverse complement strand
CCGATGAATTGCTGATTATTGTCAATGGCCATAACAAGGCCCGTGCTTTGCGACATGAAATCGAAGGGAGTGTAAATCATATGTGGACAATCAGCGCCCTGCAAATGCACCCTAAGGGCATTATCGTCTGCGATGAAGAAGCCACAGATGAGCTGAAAGTCGGCACAGCAAAATATTTTAAGGACATAGAATCAGACAATCTTGACCCGGCTGCACTTTTGAAGTAGACAGAGGACAGAGGACAGAAGACAGACTCTGATTTCTGACATCTGATTTCTGACCACGGGCTACCGGAGAACAGGTGCCGGCGCCGGTGGTGTTGGTTCTTTGCCGGGCGGGTAAACTATGTTTGCCGCGGCCTTGAGCGAGTCGATATACTTCTTAGTGAGTTCGGACTGTTTTTTCTGCGTTAGCTGTTTTATGATATTGTCCCCGGCCTGCTCAAACAAAGTGGTGCCGGCGTCCTTGTGGTCGGTAACTTTTATTATATGATACCCGAATTGGGTCTCGACAATATCGCTGACCTTTCCGACTTCCAGTGCGAATGCAGCTTTTTCGAAAGGTGCTGCCATTTTGCCTCTGGGGAAGAAATCCAAATCACCGCCTTGTGCCGCTGAAGGACAAGCTGAGTTGGCTTTGGCTAATTCGGCAAAATCGGCTCCGCCTTTGATTTGTTCAAGCAGATCCTCAATCTTTGCTTTGGCCTGGGCTTTGGCCTGGTTCGGGTCGGCTTCAGAGTCCGTAGTATCAGGTGTTATGAGAATATGACTTGCTCGGACTTGTTCTTTTACTTCGAACTGCGTTGGGTTTTCATCGTAGTACTTTTTGGCGTCTTCTTCTGTAATATTTATTTTGCCGGCCCATTGAGCTTCCACAACTTTCTGATATGTCATTCCCTTTTGGAGTTGCTGTTTTAGCTCGTCAAAGTTTTGGCCGTATTCGGTTATTTTCTTCTTGAACTCTTCCAATAATAATGGTGGTCTCTGGTCAGCGGCTATTTTTGTGATCCGTTTAATCACGTCTTGTTCGGTAACTACTATGTTGGCTTCTTTTACCTTTTCGTCCAGCAGCCGTCTGACAATTATTCCATCGAGGGCCTGCTGTCTGAGCTGTTTTTCTAATGTCTGAGCAAAGGTGGGCGGCAGTTGTTTGCTCTGTTGGGCCATTCTCTCAAGTTGCGGCTTGACGAGTTTTTGTAGCTCGGCCTCGGTAATATCGACACCGTTGACGGTTACGGCAACGTCGTCAGCAGGCTCTTCGGGGGTTTGGGGTTCAGCCAGCCCCTCCGAGGGTTGGGGTTCGACTAAATTGACGTCGGCTTTGGCTTCGGCTTCAATTTTCACGGGTTCCGGTTGAGGTTTATTGGCATCGGCCTGCTCAGTGGACTTAGGCTTACAGCTTAAACCAAAAGCAGTAAAGAATACAACAACACAGACTAAAACCCTTTGTCTAAAAATGAAACTACTCATAATTTTGTCCTTTCACAGCTTTAAAACACAAAAAAACCCTTCACTAAGGGCACATATTATCATTATTTCGCATAAAGGCAAATGTGTCAAGGTATTTCCAAATTTCAATTGTTAATATAAGCTTATATGCCTAATTCTTTGTAATAACGCCAATAGAGTGATAGAATATCGGTAGAAAATTGTCGGTAGATAATTAAGAAATCGTAAGGGCGGTTCACAAACTGGACCTACTGATATGGGAGATTTTTATGGACAATAATTCTGATAACAAAGCAATCATGACCGGTAGAGAACGTATGCTCAAGGCGCTAAATTATGAACCTGTTGACCGTGTTCCTGTGGATTTAGGCGGAACAGTAACCAGTGGGGCCCAGGTTAGTGTAGTCGCGAACCTGCGCCAGGCACTCGGTCTGGATAAGCTGGGTGAGCCGGTGAAGGTTGTTGACCCGTATCAGATGCTTGGGGAAGTTGCGGCTGATTTGCGGGATATGTTGGGGATTGACACGGTGAACCTGCTGGGGCCAAAATGTCACTTTGGCTTTGCGAATACGGACTGGAAGCCATGGAGAACGTTCGATGGCACTGATGTGCTGGTGCCGGGCGGGTTCAATATAGAGCCGGAACTTAACGGCGATATTCTCCAGTATCCGCAAGGGGACAAAACCGTGCCGGCTTCAGCTCGGATGCCCAAAGGTGGGTTCTATTTTGATGACATTATTCGCCAGGGGCCGATTGACGATGCCAGGCTCAACCCGGCGGATAATCTTGAGGAGTTTGTGCCCATCAGCGATGAAGATTTGAAGATTTATGAGCAGCGGGCAAAAGAGCTTTACGACAATACCGACCTGGCGATTGCAGCAGGGTTTCCGGGAACGGCCTTTGGGGATATAGCGCTGGTGCCGGCGGCTGGTTTGAAGGACCCAAAAGGAATTCGGGACATTGAAGAATGGTATATCAGCACGGTCTCGCGAAGAGAATATATTAAAGAGGTCTTTGCAGGTCAGGTTGAAATTGCAATTAAAAATCTGGAGCGGATATACCAAGCCATCGGCAACAAAGTGCACATCGTGTTTGTGGATGGAGCAGACCTGGCAGCACAGAATACGCTATTCTGTGGCTTAGATACCTACAGGGAGCTTTATTTGCCATTCAGCAGGAAGATTAACGACTGGATTCATGCCCACACCGAATGGAAGACGATGAAACACTGCTGTGGGGGCTGTGAGCCGTTGATTGAGGGATTCATCGAGGCCGGCTTTGATATTCTCAATCCCATTCAGACCTCAGCTAAGGGTATGGACCCAGAACATTTAGTTGATAAATACGGCGGCAGGATAATTTTATGGGGCGGCGGCGTGGATACACAACAGACGCTGCCGTTTGGTAAGCCCGAGCAGGTACGCCGGCAGGTTACTGAACGAGTACAGATATTCAACGCAAAGAAAGGTTTTGTGTTCAGCGCTGTTCACAATATTCAATGCAATACGCCGGTTGAAAACGTATTAGCGATGTTTGCGGCGTTGGGGAGACCTGCTGCGACGAGCACAGCACGGCAAGAAGGTATAAGAGACAAAAATTATGAAAAGTAAAAAGCAATCGCACAGGACAAGCAAAATATTGTGGTTAATCGCTTTGATCTTGCTCTTTGGCACCCACCTCGCATTCTGCGGAGGTAATTCAAGCTCAAGGCGGATAATCAGCCTGGATGGGAGATGGGAAATCGCTGAAGGGGGTATGGATTCGGTTCCGAGAAGTTTCGAGCATAAGGTGCCGGTGCCGGGACTTGTTGATATGGCGAAGCCTTCTTTCGACGAAGTCGGCAAGAAAAGCGACAAGCGTCAGGCATTCTGGTATCGGCATACATTCACTGTC
>JAUWBX010000445.1 GCA_030609625.1 Phycisphaerae bacterium | reverse complement strand
AGAACGCCGGGCATACCAAGACACACCGGACAGACCCTGCTGTTGGGCTTCTGGCCAAACTCCACCGCACAAGCGCAGAACATCTTGCTCTTCGTGCAAAGCTGTACGTGAATTTCTAATCCCACTATCAGCTTGTATTGCAACTCAGCCATTTTCCCACTCAATCAAATATAGCCACGAATTAGCACGAATTTAACACTAATTTAAGGCAAACCTATTACAAAATGGCTATATGACAAACCTTTCATATTCGAAGCTCTTCTTTGCAAAATTCAGTATCATAGCCAATCTCAACTTTGTAGCACGTAAATAATTAAGTACCTGTGCCCTATGCGCGTCCACAATTTTATCTACAGCCTTAAGTTCAAGAATGATTTTATTATCGACCAAAATATCAGCGTAATAATCTCCTACGACCTTTCCCTCAAAATAAACCCTAACCGGTGCCTGCTGTTGTGCAGGAATTTCATTCTTCTCAAATAGGACCATAAGGGCATTTTCATAGACTTTTTCTAAGAAACCAAAACCAAGTTTACTGTGCACCTCCATAGCTAAACCGACAATTTTGTAAGACAATTCTTTATAAATAATATTTTTGCTATTCGTGCTCATTCGTGAAAATTCGTGGCTAAACAATTGGTGATTTCTTTTTGTGCCAGTCGGTTTCCTTCTCGAACATTCTCGCTATTCGCAGTAACCTGTCCTCGGCGAAGGCAGGGGCAAGTATCTGTAAACCAATCGGCAGATTATTCTCGTCGAATCCGCAAGGGACGCTGATGCCCGGAATGCCGGCTAAATTGACGGCTATCGTATAAATATCCGAAAGATACATCGTCAGAGGGTCATCGACCTTTTCGCCGATTTTGAAAGCCGTCGTAGGGGAAACAGGTATCATAATACAATCGCATTTCTCAAAGGCGCCGGTAAAATCAGCCCGTATCAAATTCCTTACCTTAAGCGCTTTCAAATAATAAGCATCATAATAGCCGCTCGACAGCGCATATGTCCCCAGCATTATTCGTCTTTTGACTTCCTGACCGAACGCCTCCGCCCTGGATTTGGAATAGACCTCGATATAATTTTCCGCCTTCTCACTGCGATGGCCGTAATGCACACCGTCGTAGCGAGCCAGGTTGCTCGATGCCTCAGCGGTAGCTACGATATAATAGGCGGCAATGGCATAATCTAAATGAGGCATATTTATTTCTATGATTTCGGCTCCGAACTTTTTATATACATCTATCGCCTCATTCAGGGCCTTTTGCACCTGCTCATCGGCACCGGCGGCAAACTCCGGCACAATTGCTATTTTGAGTTTCTTTAGCGGCTCATCGAGCTTTTCAAGATAATCACAGACAGGAGCAACAGCTTCGTCAACGCTGGTGCTGTCGGCCGGGTCGTGGCCGGCTATTGTCTTCATCATCAACGCCGAATCAGCTACCGTGCGTGTTATTGGCCCGATTTGGTCCAGACTCGAACCATAGGCCACAAGTCCGAATCGAGAAACTCGGCCGTATGTCGGCTTTAAGCCCACTACGCCACAGAAGCTGGCGGGCTGGCGAATTGAGCCGCCCGTATCCGAGCCGAGCGCCGCAAAGCACAACCGCCCCACCACGGCAGCGGCTGAACCGCCGCTGCTTCCGCCCGGCACACGAGAGGTGTCCCACGGATTGACGGTCTGCTTCAGGCCGGAGTTCTCCGTGCTCGAACCCATCGCAAACTCATCCATATTCGCTTTGCCGACTATCACCGCATCGGCAGCCAACAGTTTTTCAATAACCGTAGCGTTGTAAGGTGCGTGGAAATTTTCCAGTATCTTCGAAGCGCAGGTAGTAGCTCCGAAAGTGGTGCACATATTATCCTTTACCGCGACCGGCACACCGGCCAGTTCCCCCACCGGCTCACCGGCCGCTATCCGCCGGTCAACATCTGCAGCCGTTTCCAATGCCCTGTCGCGATAAGTGCTGATGTAAGCGCCAATGACCGGCTCAAATTTATCTATCCGTTCAAAAACAGCTTTGGTTGCTTCAACGCTGGTTATTTCACCGGCTGCGATTCTATCACGCAATTCTTTTGCACTTAGCTCTTCCATCGCCGTAAATCACATCATTTAGTCTTGCGACTTTTACGATGCTCAAGAAACCAATCGTAAAGTTCCTGGTTGTCGTACGTTTGGGTCCAGGAATCATGGCCGGCGTCGGGATAGATTGTCAATTTGACATTTCCGCCACGCTTCCTTATCGCATCGACCATTTCTTCAGATTCTTTAAGAGGAACGACCCTGTCTTTTGCCCCGTGAAAAACCCAGACGGGTATATCTTTGAGTCTCAAAGACATTATACGGCTACCCCCGCCGCAAATGGGCGCAATAGCGGCAAACCGTTCGGGATATGCAGAGGCCAAAGACCACGTGCCGTACCCGCCCATGCTCAGACCCGTAAGATAAATCCTTTGCTTATTGACCTTATACCGAGCCACAATATCATCCAGGAGATTTATCAGCACTTCAACTTTCTCTGTCCACCAATCACCTGTCGGACATTGCGGAGAGACCACGATAAAAGGAAAATCCTTTCGGTTTTCGACTATCTTCGGTGGGCCGTGTACCTTTACCTTTTTTAAATCACTGCCGCGTTCGCCGGCACCGTGCAGAAACATAATCAAAGGCCAGTGCCGCTGTTTTTCACCGTAGCCCTCCGGCAGAAACAGCAAATACTTACAGCTTAAAGTTTTGGTTACTGTCTTTTCAAACGTCTGGGAACGCTGACCACCCGGCGGAACAGAACTCATTTTGCTTTTCTCCATCTGTGCACAACCAATCAAAAACAAGGGCATAAACGCAAAACATATTAAGTAATTTGTTTGTCGAGTAGGCATGTCGCCTCCTTTCTTCAATTTACTAAACTCTGTGTTTT
>JAUWBX010000327.1 GCA_030609625.1 Phycisphaerae bacterium | reverse complement strand
AAACTTTAAGTCTTTGCGATGACTATTACGGACAGACCAACCAATCATATCCAGCGGGAATTCTTTTAAGCCCCAAATTGTCTGTTCTAAATCAAAATCTGCAGCTCCGGTCACGGCATAAATAAGATTCCATAATGGATTCTTTTCCGGCCGTTCAATTTCCCAGTGGCCTTTAATTGTCTGACGATATTTTTCACGCAGCTCGTCCGTAAAGGCATATTTATACAAATTCCAATAACTTAAAAAAGCCAGCTCATCATCGGAATGATTCCATTCGGTAGTGAGGTGGATACCCGGAACCCTGCCTATCTTGGATATAGGTATCATGATATTATCCAGGTAGCCGTATTTTTCCATTAGTTCAAAAGCCTTCTCTTTGTAGATTTCTTTGTCCGTAAAGTGATATGCTGTCTGCAGGAATGCAATAATTTCAACAGAGTTAAGTCTGCGGTCACCGACCTGTTTTGGAAATTGGTTAACATAATCCGGATTCCATTTGCCCCAGAGAGTGGGCTTGCCATCGTAATCGATAAGGTACCAGTCATTTCGCATAATATGGTCCATAATACTGTCCATCAGGGTGATTGCCCGGTCGCGCCATTTTTTGTCGGGAATTACTTCTGCGAAAATGCTGTACACGAAAAAGTGGCCTACTATCTCATCACTGCTGGTAGTGGCCTTCCAGTCCCAGGTCCGGTCCTCAGCGGGACGCCATCGGGACTTGTCCGCTAATTTATAACCTGAACGTTCAAAGGAGCGGGAAGGAAAACCCTCCAGCGGATTGATATAGCTCAAACGTTCCATTGCCTCGAAGGACTCATAGCAATTCCGCAAAGCGTCGTCTGACCTGGTAACGGCATAGCGGAAAAGCTCTCCGGCCAGATACATTGATGTCCATAAGCCATCGTTGTCCTGGTCGATAAGTGTTCCCGTTGATAAATCACCGGGTTTGGACAGAGTAAGCGCGCTGTTCAAACCGTACCGCACGTGACGCTTTCGTGTAAGTCTGTCGAAATGCACCGCCTTTTGCTGAAGGGTCATCGTTTTGAAGTGAATAATGCTCAGCCCATTTGGCCCGAGAATCAGCACACTATTATTTGGTCCTTTTGATATATCGACGACTGTCTCATCCACAAGCCAGCGTTTCGAGGCATAATAATCTATCTGACCATTACTATGTAGCGCAAAAGCCCCTCTGGACGTTCCGAACCAGACTTTTTCGCCGATTTGTCTCACACAACGTATGTCTGTCCAGGGTAATTCCTTTTGCAAAGCCGATTGTTGACGAAAGGAATTTGCGTCTAATTCGATGTATCCGTCCTGAGTACCGATGATAAGGACCGTGTTGTCACTTTTCAATTCTAAACAATTCAAATTTTTAGCTTCGAAAACTTTTGTAACCTTTTTTCCCGGCGAGAAACAATCGAGCTGTTGATTGGATAAAAGAAGAAATCGGTTGCGCATCCGGTCAAAAAAGAGTTGTTTTATGTGTCTTTGAGAAATCTCCCACTTATCAACGCGTTTGCCTTGTTCAAAATAGGCGAGAATATCTTTTCCGGTAACCAGAAAATCAAAGTTACTTCCCATCTTAAATAATCCGGCATCAGGCATTTTGTGGGGCACATAAAACTGACCCGCCCAGGCGTTACTTAAGACAACCTTGTCAGTTAAGTAAACAAATTGTTCACGATAGGTATCCAGGCTTCTTATCTGCATATCCAGCATAGGTCTGTAATGTTGGTCCGGCACCAGTTTTCCATTATGAATTTGTAATAGTCCTTTGTTTGACAAGACAAGGATGCAGCCGTTTCTATCCGAGCTTACCGCGGATAGTTCTGTACCGGCCAGTCCCTCGGAAAGTGGGATTTTCTCTGCGAAATCCTGCAAAAAAGGACGGTCTTTGTAGGAATGCTGAAGATTTCTTGAATAAGCAGAGGGAGCGATTACTAATACGCTGTAGATTGCTATGCAAAAAACGTTTATTTTCATACTGTTCCCTTTTCTTAACCTGCTCGCCGGCAGGCAAGTTTAATTATTTTGTCCTGTCCCCATATCATACACCAGTCTCCATGGGGTCGGTAGTGATTATAATGCATTCGCCAACTATCCACAACATATCGCAGCCTGTTCATCTGACTAACTCCTTATAAGCAGACATTCCTTCCCCCGCCAGCGACAAGAAGGGGCAGGCTTTTTGGATGATAGCATCATAAACTCTTGACTATGTAAGAGAATTGAGGTAAATCACACTGAAGTGTTCATAGTTCATTGTCGTGTCTGTGGATAAATAGTATCTGTTGCAGAAAACAAAAACTGACGATGTTACCCCTGCAAGGGACCCCGCCTTGCGGGAACCCAAAGCAGGTGTCCAGAGCGAAAAAGCTGGATTCCCGCTCCTTCGACTCCGCACCTTGGGCACAAGCTCAGGACAGGTTTCGCGGGAATGACAGATACTGTTTCGGCAACAGGAACTAAATAATAGGAAAGGTTATTAGAATGGCAGAAAAGTTAGCAATCGACGGAGGTCCCAAGGCCGTGACGAACGACCTGGTTGGCTGGCCACAGTTTGATGAAAAGGCAATCAAGGCAGTGGAAGAAGTGCTTAGGTCGGGTAAGGTCAATTACTGGACCGGTCCCAAAGGTATGGAGTTCGAGCGTAAATTTGCCGACTGGCAGGGCAGCAAATATGCTATCAGTGCCTCAAGCGGTACCGCGGCCCTGCACATTGCGCTTAGCGCTCTGGGAGTTGGCCCCGGTGACGAAGTTATCGTGCCCAGCTATACTTTTATTGCCAGCAGCTTCTCAATCGTTCAAGCCGGAGCAATACCACGTTTTGCAGATGTTAATATCGATGACCATTGCATCAGCGTCGAATCGGCAGAGAAGCTCGTCAACGAGCGGACCAGGGCGATTATGCCCGTGCACCTGTATGGCAACGTCTGTGATATGGATAAGGTAATGGCCTTTGCAAAAAAGCATAAGCTGTTTGTCATCGAGGACAACGCCGAGGCATTTGGCGGCCTCTACAAAGGCAGAAAAACCGGCACCATTGGTGATATTGCCGCCTGCAGCTTCTGCCAAAACAAGACGTTTACCACCGGCGGCGAGGGCGGTATGGTTACCACTGACGACGAAGACCTCGCCTGGCATGCGCGCAGTTTTCGCGACCACGGTTATGATGTCAAAGAGCGATTGGGCTTGTTGGAATTGGAGCAGAAACTACCTTACATTCATAACATAGTCGGTTGGAACTATCGTATGACCGAAATGCAGTCGGCTATAGGCCTGGCTGAGCTGGAACGAATTGATACCTGGAATCTTCCTAATCGAAAACGTAACTGTCGTATCATAATAGAAGCTATAAAAGATTTGCCTCAAGTCAAATATGTGCCTATTGACACCGAGGAGCGTCAGAACGGCTGGTATGTTATGGCGTTTTCTCTGGATCCCGATTACTTCGGGATGAACTGTGATATACATCAATTTGTCGCTGCGTGCGGCGCCGAAGGTGCTCCGTGCTGGAAGGTCTTCTGGCCGCAGTGCCATACGGAGCGGGCCTACAAAGAACACAATGCCTTCGGTAAAAGCGGTTTTCCCTTCAAATCCAAAGAATATACTAATCCCGAAAGTGTGGACTATAGTGAAGTTGAAGTGCCCAATGCCATCTGGCACCAGAGCTACACGTTTACCTGTTTCGCGTTTCCAACCTACACCGAAGAAGATTGCAAACAGATAGGCAACGCACTGGCCAAGGTAATAAAGGCCTATTCAAAGTGAATGAAGTGATCCCACAAGGCGGGAATCCGGAAGAAAGGATGTTATCATGTCCAGGAAGATTAAATGGGGAGTGATTGGGTCGGGTGGAATTGCCAGAAGAAGAACGATTCCAGAAGGTATTTTAAAAGCCGATAATGCCGAATTGACCACCGTATTCGATATCGATGCACAAGTGAACGCTGAGGTGGCAAAAAAATTTGGCGTCAAGCAGGCAGCGAGTATTAGCGACCTGCTGGGCGTGGATATCGAGGCCGTTTACATTGCCACTCCCGCCAACCTTCACGGCGACCAGGTCCGAG